>JACDAO010000769.1 GCA_013695405.1 Acidobacteriota bacterium
CCTCGCCGAAGGCCGCCGCCGCAGAGATCGCCGGACGCGTCGCCTTCTGGCGCGGCGTCGAGGTCCGCCCGTAGCGACACACCGCTCGGCTACCGAATGGCGACGCGGCTGCCGGCGGCCAATTGCATACGGCCGTCGGCGGTCTTCGCGAACGTGACGTCGGGGACGGCACCCGTCTCGTGGAAAAATTCGGTCGAGCTTGTTGCGAGCAGCGTCAGCACCGGCTGTCCTGGACCGGAGATGGTGAGCTCGGCGCCGCGGATGGCGATGATGGCGTCCAAGCCGTCCTGGGTGTAGCGACCCTCGTACGTGCGGAGGGTATCGAGCGGCACCGTCACCACCGTGCGCTCGCGCGGCTTGAAGTCGGGCCAGTCGTACTCGACGGCTACCGCGCGCATCACCTCGTTGGCGAGGCGGCTGCCGTTGTCGCTGTTGGTCATCACGACGGCACCGCGGGGCCGGCCGCGATAACCACGAACCACGCACTTGAAGCCGCGATTGCTGCCGCCGTGCGAGAACGACGCCTGGCCGTCGGTCTCCTGCACGCCGAAGCCGAGGCCGTAGCCGTCGAGCACTGGCGTCAGCATCGTGTCCGCCGTCGCGCGCCTGAGCACGCGCCGTGGCTGCTGCACTTCGAGAATGACCTGCGCGTAGTCCGATGGCGTCGTCCAGAGACCAGCCGCCGTGAGCTCGGGGTACGTATGGCGCTTGCCTGGAATGATCGCGCCATCGCCATCGTGACCGGCGGCGGACCCGGCCAGCCGCGGACCGGTGAGCGGCTGCTGGAACGTGCTGTGGGTCATGCCGAGAGGGTCCAGCACGAGCTCCCTGGCGACCTCCGCAAACGGCCTTCGGGTGACGTCCTCGATGAGCAGTTGCACGACCTGGTAGCCGCCGCCCGAGTAGCGGTAGGTGGTACCGGGCTTGGTATCGATGCGGATGGGCGCCGTGTTGGCGGGCGCGGCGCCGCCGAGCAGCTGCACCAACGACGGCACCGGCGCATCGACCGCATAGCCGGGGAAACCCGACACGGTGAGGCCCGCCGTGTGGCTGAGGAGCCGGCGGAGCGTCACCGGTACGCCCTCGGCCGCAGCGCTCGGCGGCACCTGCCACGACGTGAGCCGGGCGTTGACATCCTCGTCCAGCGACAGCCGGCCGAGTTCGACGAGCCGCAGCGCGACCATCGCCGCCACCGCCTTGCTGAGGGACGCGGCCTGGAACAGCGTCTCCGGCGTCACGCGCGAACCGTCGCCCGTGTCGCCGTACCCACGGGCCCAGGCAATGCGGCCATCGTCCACGACGGCGACGCTGACGCCCGGCACCTTCAGGGTCGCCATGCGCTCGGCAAGCGTGTGCAGGCGGGGCGCACGGCCCTTGATGACGTTGGGCCCACGCAGGGCCTGCTCGACACGGGTCGCCCGCTCGTCGCGGCCGGCGAGCGTCGGCTGCAGCGCGACGAGGGCGACAGCACCAATCACTGCGGTCAGACGCATCGGATTCTCCTCGGGCTCGCGGATCTATAACGCAGACGGACGCACGACGGTTCCGTAGGCAACGGGAACAGCGGCCATGCCGAGAATCAGGCAGGCATGAACGGCACACTACGGCCCATGGAAGCGACAGCTGATGTCGCGCAAGCATCAGGTGTCGTGTGAGGGCGAGCACAGGCCGTAGATGTCCTCTGCGGTGCCAGGGCTGAAGTGTGGGGGGAGGACGTGCGGCTATTTCATCAGCCGCGTCCACTGCGCCGTATCCGTGTACTGCTGGAACGTCACAGCCTTGTCGTCGAGAAAGCGGTACACGTGGCAGAACGGCGCGTCGAGCATCGCGCCGCCGGCATTCATCGTTCCGCCATAGCGACCAAGCACCACGACGTGGTCGCCGCCGTCGATGAACGTGCCGGGCGACGCAGTGAAGTTGTCGAGTGCGTCGCCTGAACTCGAGTGGCGATGCTAGCACAGCAATTGACGATGGCTCGCTGACTGGCGAGGGCCGCAGTCAGGCTTGCGGTGCGCGGACACATGTGTCTCCCGTGGTGAGCCCGAAGGCAGGTGAAGCATGCGGACATGTTATTTGGGTGCTGGACCTCTCGCCTGGCCCACAAATGCCTCCGCGATCTTCAACGCGAGCGACGGCGTATCCGCGTACGAGATGTTCGACGTCACGGCCACGACGATCCCGCGTTCGCGCCACGTCATCAACGACGCAACCGTCCCGCCCAACGACTCGCCGTCATGGCCAACCACGCGCGTCTGGTCACCCGCCAGCGCGACGGTTTCGATGTCCCAGCCGAGACCGTAGCCCGTCTCCTGCCCCGAGGGCAGTCGCTGTGAAGTCTGGAGCAATTCAACCGTGGCAGGTTGCAGCAGCTTGCCGCCGTCGATCGCGACACCGAAGCGAACCAGGTCGGACGGGGTTGACAGGAATGCGCTGGATCCCGCGTAGCAGGAATAGTCGACCGGGCGCATCAGGTGCAGGCCGTAGCGGGGATCCGCCGCGTACCTCGGGAAGTAGAACGCCGCGCGATGCGAGAGCGGCTCTGTCGCCGAGTCGGCCCTTGTGTCGTCCATCTCCAGCGGCTCGAAGATCTGGTTCCGCATGAACGTGAGGAACCGCTCGTTCGCGGCAGCTTCGACCGCGGCGCTCACCAGGATCCAGCCGTAGCTCGAATAGCGGTACTGGGTTCCCGGCTCGAACAGCAGCGATTGATCCGCAAAGGGCTGCAGCCCTTCGACCGGCCGCTCGCAGCGCGCCGACAGCAGCGGCCCCTCGTCACCGCTGTCGGTCCTGACACCGGCCAGATGCCCCATCAACTGACCCAGTGTCACGGGCCACTGCTTCTTCGGAAACTCAGGCACGTACGTCTGAATCTCGTCGTCGAGCTTCAGCCGGTCTTTCTCCAGCAGCAGGCCGACCGCGGCCGAGGTGAGCGCCTTGGAGGCGGTTCCGATCCTGAATCGCGTCTCTGGCGAGACGGGCACCCGGTTCTCGAGATCCGCCCAGCCAAAGCCCTCGGCCCACACGATCTCGCCGCTGACACCGACTGCCACCGAAAGCCCAGGCAGGTTCTGGTCGGTGAGGCCTGTGCGCACAATCTGTCGTGCGCGTTCCACCGTGTCGGCCCACTGCCTCGAGGAGGCCGCATGCGTCACCGATGGCACGCGATGCGGATCCGGGTGCAGCGGCGTCGCCGTAGCGGTCATGTACGCATGGAGCCCCGCAATCGCCGCGAGCAGGCCGCCGACGGCCAGGACGATCAGCCCGAGCCAGGTCTCCATCCGGTTCCAACTCTTCGACACGTTCCCTCCGCTGCGATTGCATGGGTTGTACGGGTTGGAGCCGGCGCGGGCGAGCTCGCGGCACCGTCACCGTGATGTGCGGAAGGATCGCATCTGGGTCCCGCCAAGTCTCCACGGACGGGTGAGCATTGCGTGAGATTCCGGTGAGCGAGGCTTGCCCGGGGTTCAGGTGGGCGGGAGAACGGCTCCTGCCCGCTGCGGCGCCGGTGCCTGAACCGGCGCAGGCGCCGGACCTGTCCGGCGCGAGGTCGACGGTGCCGGCTGCATCGCTCGTCGAGCGCCGGTACTCCTCGATGGCGACTGCCGGGAGCTTAGGCGCGAGTGAAGGAAGCGGCGATTGGGCACGCTCTCGGTGTACAGGTCTCCAGGCAGCGACACGAGGCCCTTGCGGTCAAAGGCCTCGAGCCGCGGCGTCGACAAAGGCGTTCGAGTGCCGACCGAGTGGCGGCTACAAGCGGGAGCACGTCCCGAACCTGGCTTGAGGGTTCGCCTGGAACCTTGCCAACAACGCCCTCACGTTCACGCCCAAGGGTGGTGCGGTCGACGTGGCCGTGCACCCTCGCCGAAGCCACCGCTGCGATGCCGGAGGCCGGCCTCCATCCGGTGATAACGTCGCTCGACCCGCGATGGCTCCGCCGCCGACGACGCGCTGATGGAAGGTCTGTGCGCGCTGCGCTAACTGCCACGTCGCACGATGCCGCGGCGGCGTTCGCCCGATGCGGTCGACGCGGAGACCGCGGCGTTCGTCCTGATCGATCACAAGGAGCACACACGAACATGACGTCAAGCAACACGATCTGCCTCTGAGGACGACGGCACGAAGGGGCAGGATCGCAAAAAGGGTGTCGGGATGCGGCTTTACATTGAGACGGCCGACAAGATCGATGACCTCGCCGCCCGTGCCGAAAAAGCCGGCGTCAGCCTGACGAAGGAGCCGCACGACACCGAATGGAGCACGCGCGCCTTCGGGGTGACGGAGCCGAGCGGCTTCCTCCTGACAATTGGGTCGCCCGAGAAGACATGAGCCGCGCCGAATGGAAAGGCCCGCGGAGCGCAGGGCGCCCGGCGGGCCGGGTGAATCAGCGGGCGACTTTCTCGCGGTCCCGCAGGGTCCGCACGGGGTTGGGCCTGTTCGTTCTGCATTCTGGCCGCGTTGCTGCTGGCCAACTGCGGGCGGCGCAAATCCTGAGATGCTGAAACTGCTGCTGCACCGTGACCCGGCACTGGTGCCACCTGACCAGCTTCTACCGCGCGCCTCGGCCTACTGCGATCACATCCCAGCTCGTCGCGAGCAGGTTGAGTCCCGGGGGAACGGTGAGCTGCGTCTGGTCCGAGCCGTCTGCATTCATCACCCAGAGCTGGTTCTCGGGCGTCCGGTGGAAGACGATCCTCTCGCCGTCCGGCGACCACGTGGGCGTCAACTCGTTGATGTTATTGAAGGTGAGCTGCGTGATGTGACCATCGGCAACTTCCATGACGCAGAGCTCGAAGGTCGCGATAGTAGGGCGGAGTTTCGTTGGCTCCCCCAATCTGCACGCAAACAGAATGCGGCTGCCGTCCGGAGACCATGCCGGCCCGCGCTTCTCGCTTCCATCGCTGGTCAGCTGCGCCTGGCCCGTCCCATCCGCGTTCATGATGTGAATCTCCGCTGACGTCACGTTGGTGGAAGTGTGAACGTAGCTCGTGAAGATGATCGTCCGGCCATCAGGCGACCAGTTCGGATCGTCGTCCACGGTCGCGTCCCGGTTGCTTGTGAGGTTCTGAGGCACCGCGCCGTTTTCGAGCACGTCGTCGACGTTCACCGCGAAGATGTCGCTGTCAGCGGTGGCCGACCCTGGGAAGTCGTTGATCGGCCGTCCGACACCTGACGCTGAGGCGTGGAACGCGATCATCTTCGCCGGCTGACCATCGCGACCGGCTGGCGACCAGGTGGGCGATCCGCCCCGCGTCAAGAACAACTGGTCGGTCCCGTCGTGGTTCATCACGAACAGGTCTGAGGTGTTGACCGGCTCCGAAGACGCCCCGAGCCGATTGCTGTCGAAGACGATCTTTCCCCGGCCGTCGGGCGACAGCGCCGGGAAGAAGTCGGCATAGGCGTTCTTGGTGACGCGCCGCGGCGTGGAGAAGGTGCCGTCGGTCAAATGGTCGATCATGTAAATCTCGCCGGCGATAATCGGCGGGACGATGCCAGGATTGTCACGCGTGCTCGTGAACAGGATGGTCGAGGCGACCTGAGGGCTTTGTCGGCCATCCGCTGGGTTCGCGATCCGTGAACCGCCGTGATCCGCCGTCAGCCCGAAGTCTGGCACACTCAGGGCGAAGGCAAGGGCCACCATAACGGTGACCAAGAGACGAGCTTTCATGATGACGTCCTTTACGGTTGCGTATCGTTGTGCTGCTGGGTGATGTGATGAACCTCGGGGCGATGGTCAGTCTTCGAAGCGGAGCACCTGGCCGCCGCCGAACGAAATCCCGTTG
>JACDAO010000783.1 GCA_013695405.1 Acidobacteriota bacterium
GATCGTGTTGGCAAAGGTCGGCGCCTCGGGGTTGGCGGCGATGGCGCCAATCTCGGCGCGCTGCCACTCGATCGCGGTCAGGTAGGCGGGCTTGAACAGGTCGGGCCGGACCTGGTCCCACGGCGGGGTCCCGCCGTACGGACCCGTCCATTCACGCAGGAGGGGATTCTGGGTCATGGACGCAGGGGATTGCGGGCCCGGCTGCGCAGAGGCAGCGGCTGACGTGAGCAGCGCCAACAGCGCCGCGCGGCTGGTCGAACGGGAGACCTCGGATGCTGCCATCTCGACTCCGAGTCTACGTCACGACAGGGCGTCCGGGCCCCCCGACGCTGATCCCTGACGCGGCGGGACTCGTCGACAGGCTCGCGCCATGGAAGCCAGTGAACGCTCGTTCTAGAATGAAGGGTCAATCTCATGGCTCTACGCCGCACGCTCCCCTCGCTCATCCTCCTCGCCGCTGCGGCGTCCTTCGCCGTTCCCGGGTGTCGCTCCTCTGAGGTGTCGGGCGCCGCGGCCGCCGCGGCCGCTCCTCCGCCCCCGCCCGAAGTCGGCGTCCACGTCGTCGCCGCCCAGCCGGTGACGCTCAGCACCGAGCTGCCCGGCCGGACGGTGGCCTACGGCATCGCGGAGGTTCGTCCCCAGGTCAACGGCATCGTCCGTCAGCGTCTGTTCCGGGAAGGCAGCGACGTGCGCGCCGGCAGCGTGCTGTACACGATCGACCCGGCGCCGTACCAGACCGCGCTCGACAGCGCCCGGGCGGCGCTGTCGCGATCCGAAGCGAACCTGGCCGTGGCGCAGGTACGTGCGCAGCGCTTCCGCGATCTGGTGGCGATCGACGCCGTCAGCCAGCAGGAGAACGACGACGCGGTGGCGACGCAGAAGCTGGCCGAAGCCAGCATCGCCTCGGACAAGGCGGCGATTCGCGCTGCGCAGATCAATCTCGGGTACACCCGGGTCACCGCGCCGATCGCCGGGCGAATTGGCCGCTCGACGGTCACGGCCGGCGCGCTGGTCACCGCCAACCAGCCAGACGCGCTCGCCGTCGTCCAGCAACTGGACCCGATCTACGTCGACGTCACCCAGTCCAGCGGTGAGCTGCTGCGGCTGCGTCGCGAACTGGCGGCTGGTCGACTGAAGAGCGCCGGCGGCGGGCAGGCCTCGGTGTCGCTGCTGTTCGAGGACGGATCGCCCTATGGCGCACCCGGTCGCCTGCAGTTCTCCGACGTCACCGTCGACGAGCGCACCGGTGCGGTGACGCTGCGCGCCGTCTTCCCCAATCCGTCCCGCGAGCTGCTTCCTGGGATGTACGTGCGCGCAGTAGTCGAGGAAGGCACCGCCGAGCACGCGCTCCTGGTGCCGCAGAAGGGCGTGACCCGCGACCCCCGGGGCAAGGCGACCGCACTGGTCGTGTCGGCCGACAACAAGGTCGAGCCGCGGGCGCTGACCACCTCGCGCAGCGTCGGCGACCGGTGGCTGGTCACCGCGGGTCTGGTTGCCGGCGACCGGGTGATCGTCGAGGGTCTGCAGAAGGTGCGGCCGGGCGCCACCGTTCGCGTCGCCGCCGCCCCGGCCGGGCCGGGCAGCAGGTAAGGGGAGCGCATGGCTCGCTTCTTCATCGACCGACCGATCTTCGCGTGGGTGATTGCGATCGTGATCATGCTGGCCGGTGCGCTGGCGCTGATCGCCCTGCCGGTGGCGCAGTACCCGGCCATTGCGCCGCCTGCGATCACCATCAACGCCACCTATCCGGGCGCCTCGGCGCGCACGCTCGAGGACACCGTCACGCAGGTGATCGAGCAGCGGATGAAGGGCCTCGATCACCTGCAGTATGTCGGCGCCACCAGCGACAGCACCGGCACGGTGACGATGACCCTGACGTTCGAACCCGGCTCGAATGCCGACATCGCGCAGGTGCAGGTGCAGAACAAGTTGCAGCTCGCCCTGCCGCTGTTGCCGCAGGAAGTGCAGCGCCAGGGCGTGCAGGTCTCCAAGGCGCGCTCGAACATCCTGCTGGTGCTCGGGTTCGTGTCGTCGGACGGCAGCATGACCGCCACCGACATCGCCGACTACACCGCGGCCAACATCCAGGATCCGATCAGCCGCGTGCCCGGCGTCGGCAACGTGCTGCGGTTTGGGTCGCAGTACGCGATGCGGATCTGGTTGGACCCGCACAAGCTGCAGAACTACGCGATGACCCCGGCCGACGTGCGGGCGGCGATTCTCGCGCAGAACGCCCAGGTTTCGGCCGGTCAGCTCGGCGCGGCGCCGGCCGTGGACGGTCAGCAGCTCAACGCGACGATCACCGCGCAGAGCCGACTGCAGCGCCCGGAACAGTTCGAAGCGATTGTCCTGCGCACCGACGTTGCGGGCGCGGTGGTGCGCCTGCGCGACGTCGCCCGGGTCGAACTCGGCAGCGAGAACTACGACGTGTTCGCGCGCTACAACGGCAAGCCGGCCGCCGGCATGGCGGTGCAGCTGGCCACCGGCGCCAACGCGCTCGACACCGCCGATGCGGTGCGGGCGCGGGTCGACGAGTTGAGCCAGTACTTCCCGCCCGGCATGGAGGCGGTGGTCGCCTTCGACACCACCCCGTTCGTGCGGATCTCGATCGAGGAAGTGATCAAGACCCTGGTCGAGGCCGTGGTCCTGGTCTTCGTGGTGATGTACCTGTTCCTGCAGAACTTTCGCGCCACGCTGATTCCGACCATCGCGGTGCCGGTGGTGCTGCTCGGCACCTTCGGCGTGCTGGCCGCGTTCGGCTTCAGCATCAACACGCTGACGATGTTCGGCATGGTGCTGGCGATCGGCCTGCTGGTCGACGACGCCATCGTGGTGGTGGAGAACGTCGAACGGGTGATGCAGGAGGAGGGGTTGCCGCCGCTCGAGGCGACTCGCAAGAGCATGGACCAGATCACCGGCGCGCTGATCGGCATCGCGCTGGTGCTCTCGGCGGTGTTCGTGCCGATGAGCTTCTTCGGCGGGTCGACCGGTGTCATCTACCGGCAGTTCTCGATCACCATCGTCTCGTCGATGGTGCTGTCGGTGATCGTGGCGCTGGTGCTGACGCCGGCCTTGTGCGCGACGCTGCTCAAGCCGGTCGCGCAGGGTCACGGGTTGAGTCAGCGCGGCTTCTTCGGCTGGTTCAATCGCAGCTTCGATCGGGGTTCGGGCTTCTACCAGTCGCTCATCGGCCGGATGGTCGCCCGGACGCTGCCGTCGCTGGCGGTCTACGCGGTGCTGCTCGGTGTGCTCGGCGTGCTGTTCCTGCGGTTGCCCACGGCCTTCCTGCCCGAGGAGGACCAGGGCGTGCTGTTCTCGCAGGTCCAGCTCCCTGCTGGCGGCACCCAGCAGGCGACGCTGGCCGTGCTCGAGAAGCTGGAAAAGCACTACCTCGAGACCGAGAAGGACGCGGTGCAGTCGCTGTTCGCGGTCGCCGGCTTCAGCTTCGGCGGCCGCGGTCAGAACATGGGGCTGACCTTCGTGCGCCTCAAGCCATGGGACGAGCGCAAGGGCGCATCCCTCCGGGCGCAGGCGGTGGTCGGCCGGGCGATGGTGGCGTTCTCGCAGATCCGCGAGGCGATGGTCTTCGCGTTCGCGCCACCGGCGGTCAGCGAACTGGGCAACGCCACCGGCTTCGACCTGCAGCTGCAGGACCGCGGCGGCCTCGGCCACGAAGGCTTGATGGCGGCGCGCAACCAGTTGCTCGGGCTGGCGGCCCGGCACCCGGCGCTGGTCGGGGTACGGCCCAACGGGCTCGAGGACACCCCCGAGTACCGGTTGCACGTCGACACCGAGCGGGCCGGTGCGCTCGGCGTCAGCGTCGCCGACATCAACGACATGCTGTCGAGCGCGTGGGGGAGTGCCTACGTCAACGACTTCATCGACCGCGGCCGCGTCAAGCGGGTCTTCATGCAGGCCGACGCGCCGTACCGGATGCAGCCCGAACATCTCGATGCCTGGTACGCGCGCAACCGCACCGGCGAGATGGTGCCGTTTTCGTCGTTTGCGACCTCGGAGTGGACCTTCGGCTCGCCGCGGCTCGAGCGCTACAACGATCGATCCTCGGTCCAGGTGCTGGGCGCACCGGCCCCGGGCCGCAGTTCCGGCGAGGCGATGGACGTGATCGAGGAGCTGGCCACGCAGCTGCCGGCCGGCATCGGCTACGAGTGGACCGGGCTGTCCTACCAGGAGCGGCTGTCGGGCTCGCAGGCACCCGCCCTCTACGCGACGTCGCTGCTGGTGGTCTTCCTGTGTCTGGCGGCGCTGTACGAGAGCTGGTCGGTGCCGCTGTCGGTGATGCTGGTGGTGCCGCTCGGCGTGCTCGGCGCGGTACTGGCCGCGACACTGCGCGGCTTGTCCAACGACGTCTACTTCCAGGTCGGCCTGCTGACCACGATCGGCCTGGCGGCCAAGAACGCCATCCTGATCGTCGAGTTCGCCAAGGATCTGCAGGAGCGCGGGCAGGGCCTGGTCGAGGCCACGCTTGCGGCGTCGCGGCAGCGGCTGCGCCCGATCCTGATGACCTCACTGGCGTTCGGCTTCGGCGTCCTGCCGCTGGCGGTCAGCACCGGCGCCGGCAGTGGCAGCCAGAACGCGATCGGCACCGGCGTGCTCGGCGGCGTCGCCGCCGCGACGGTGCTCGGCGTGCTGCTGATTCCGGTGTTCTTCGTGGTTGTCCGGCGCGTGTTTGCGCGCCGCACGACCGCTGCCACGGATGTCGCGACCGCTGGCACGGATGTCGCGGCCACGCCGCCGTTGTCCGACGATTTGTCCCTGCAGAAAGGGCACTGACGTGCTGACCCGGATGCTGACCCTGGTGGCCGCCCTCGCGGCGGGTGTGGCGCTGACCGGCTGCCGCACCATGGCGCCGCCGTACGTGCAGCCGGCCGCCCCGGTCGCGTCGACGTTCCCTGGCGGCGGCGACCCGGCGGCGACCGCCACCGCGGCAGACGTACCGTGGCAGGAGTTCCTCCAGGACGCGCAACTGCGTGCGATTGTCGCGCAGGCGCTCGAGAGCAACCGAGACCTGCGATCGGCGGTGATCGGCATCGAGCGGGCACGCGCGCTGTACCGGATCCAGCGGGCGGCGCTGCTGCCCACCGTCAACGGGGCGGTGAGCGGCACGCGGCAGCGAATTCCCGAGGGGCTGTTCGGGGGCATCGGCGGCGGCGCGTTCAACGCGGAGCAGTATTCGGCCAGCGTCGGCGTCAGCGGCTACGAACTGGACGTCTTCGGCCGCATTCGCAGCCTCAACGAGCAGGCGCTGCAGCAGTTCCTGGCCACCGAGCAAGCGCGGCGCGCGGTCCAGATTGCGCTGGTCGCCGAGGTCGCGCAGGCCTGGCTGACGTATGCGGCAGACACCGACCGGTTGCGTCTGGCGCACGAGACGCTCGACAACCAACAGGCAGCACTGACTCTGACGCGGCAGCGGCTCGAGGCCGGCATCACCTCGGCGCTGGCGGTGCGCCAGGCCGAGACCACGGTTGAATCGGCACGCGTCGACGCGGCGCGGTACCTGTCGCAGATGGCGCAGGACCGCAACGCGATCGAACTGCTGGTCGGGGCGCCCGTCGGCGACGCACAACTGCCGGCGACCCCGGCGCAGGCGCTGGCCGTGCTGGCGGATCTGCCGGCCGGCACGCCTTCCGATCTGCTGCAGCGGCGGCCCGACATCCTGGCCGCCGAGCACGACTTGCGTGCGGCCTACGCCAACATCGGCGCGGCCCGGGCTCGGTTCTTCCCGACCATCAGCCTGACCGGGTCGCTCGCCACCGCCAGCAGGTCGCTGTCGTCGTTGTTCACCGCGGGCACGGGCGCCTGGAGTTTTGCGCCCCAGCTGGTGGCGCCGCTGTTCACGGCCGGCCGCAACCGCGCCACCCTGCGGGTCGCCGAAGCCGATCAGCAGCTGGCCGTCGCGTCCTACGAGCGAGCGATCCAGGTGGCCTTTCGCGAGGTTGCCGACGCGTTGGCGCAACGCAGCACCATCGACGCGCAGGTGAGCGCCCAGCAGGCGCTGGTCGACGCGGCTGCCGACGGCTACCGGCTTGCCGACGCGCGGTTCCGCGGCGGCGTCGACAACTTCCTGACCGTGCTCGATGCGCAGCGATCGCTCTACGCCGCACAGCAGGGACTGATCTCGATCCGTTTCGCCCGGACAGCGACGCTGGTCTCGCTCTACCGCGCGTTGGGCGGCGGCTGGAGTGGCAGCCCGGCGGCGTCTGCCCCCTGAGCCGCGCCCACCCACGCCCCGCTGCCGTCGTGAGCCGCCCAGCGACGAGGCGCCGCTGGTGATCAACTTCGGCACGCCGATCCGGCTCCATCATCTGGTTCAGACCGATCGGTACGACGATCTCGACAGCTTCATCGC
>JACDAO010000445.1 GCA_013695405.1 Acidobacteriota bacterium
GACCACAACACCGCGCTGGCCATCCTGATCGGCTCGGTCGCCCTCGGCATGTCGATCATCGTCGCCGCGGCGATCCATTGATCGCCGCCGGCAGGTGTCCGGAGTGACCCGCCGGTGACCGCGGCGCTGCTGACCACGGTCCTGCTGATCGCCGCGTGCGGCCTGATCTACGAGCTGGTCGCCGGCGCGTTGGCGAGCTACCTGCTCGGCGACAGCGTCACCCAGTTCTCGACGGTGATCGGCACCTACCTGTTCGCCATGGGGATCGGGTCGTGGCTGTCGCGCTTCGTCGGACGCGGGCTGGCGGGGCGATTCGTGCTGATCGAGATCATGGTTGGCCTGGTCGGCGGCTTCTCGTCGTCGCTTCTGTTCCTGGCCTTCGCCTACACCGACAGCTTCCGGCTGCTGCTGTACGTGCTGGTGCTGATCATCGGCATCCTGGTCGGTCTCGAAATCCCGCTGCTGATGCGGCTGCTGCGGGACCGCTTCGAGTTCAAGGACGTGGTCGCCAACGTCCTGACCTTCGATTATCTCGGCGCGCTGGGCGCGTCCCTGCTGTTCCCGATCGTGCTGGTGCCGTACCTCGGGCTGGTCCGTGCGCCGATGCTGTTCGGCGCGATAAACATCGCGGTCGCGCTCTGGACCACGGTCATCCTCCGGCAGTCGCTGGGCGCGCGGCGCAGCCTGCGGGCGCTGTGCGTCGCGGCGTTGATCCTGCTCGGGGTTGGCCTGTGGCGGGCCAACGACATCCTCGACCTGGCCGAGGGCAACCTCTACGCCGACGAGATCGTGCTGGCTCGGACCACGCCCTATCAGCGGATCGTGCTGACCGCGTGGAAGGACGACCTGCGGCTGTTCCTGAACTCGAACCTGCAGTTCAGTTCACGCGACGAGTACCGCTATCACGAGGCGCTGGTGCACCCGGGCCTGGCCGCCCTGCCCACGGCACGCCGGGTGCTGATTCTCGGCGGCGGCGACGGCCTCGCCTTACGCGAGGTGTTGCGCCAGCCGCGCGTCGAGCGGGTCGTGCTTGTCGATCTCGACCCGGAGATGACCCGGCTGTTCTCGACCCATCCCGATCTGCGCCGACTCAATCGCGACGCGTTGCGCGATGCGCGGGTACAGGTGGTCAATGCCGATGCCTTCAGCTGGCTCGACGCGCCCGGTGACCTGTTCGACTTCGCGGTCGTCGACTTCCCCGACCCCTCCACATTCTCGCTCGGCAAGCTGTACACGACCACGTTCTACCGGATGCTGCTGCAGCGCCTGAGCCCGGAGGCGACGTTCGCGGTGCAGGCCACCTCGCCGCTGTTCGCCCGCCAGTCGTACTGGTGCATCGTCGCGACGATAGAGCAGGCCGGGCTGGCGGTGGCGCCGTATCACGTCTACGTGCCGTCGTTTGGCGAGTGGGGCTTCGTGCTGGCCGGGCGGGCGCGGCCGCAGCTGCCGAGCACGCTGCCGGCCGACCTCCGCTTCCTCACGCTGGCGACGATGCCGGAGATGTTCGAGTTTCCGCACGACATGGCGCGCGTGCCGGTCGAGGTCAATCGGCTGCACACCCAGGCGCTGGTCCGCTACTACGAACGAGAGTGGAGCGCGGTCACCCGGTGACCTCGCTCTCGCGCCGCGGCTTCCTGTCGGCGGCCCTGATCGGACTCGCGCCCAAGAGCGGGCGGACCATCGCGGGCGGCTTCGTCAACGAATCGCAGGGACTCGGCCACCGGCTGCGCGATGGCGGTCCATTTGCGACACCGCCCCGGACCCGACGCGCCGCGGTAGTCATTGTCGGCGGCGGCGTGGCCGGCCTGTCGGCGGCGTGGCGGCTTGCCCGACGTGGTGTCGACGACTTCGTGGTGCTGGAGATGGAGTCGGCCGCCGGCGGCAACGCGCGCTGGGGCGAGAACGCGGTGTCGGCCTATCCGTGGGCCGCGCACTACGTCCCGGTGCCCGGCCGCGCGGCCGGCCTGGTCAAGGAGCTGTTCACCGACCTCGGCGTATTCGACGGCGTGCAGTGGGACGAACGTCATCTCGTGCACGCGCCGCGCGAGCGCCTGTTCATCCACGGCCGCTGGCAGGAGGGGCTCGACCCGGCGGTCGGGCCGACGCGCCGCGATCGTGATCAGTTTGCCCGCTTCGACGAGCGCATCGCGCAGCACCGCGCCACCGGGCGCTTCACCATCCCGATGGCGGTCGGCACCGACCACCGGGCGACGCCGGCCGAGGACGCGCTGTCGATGGCGGCGTGGCTCGATCGCGAACGCTTCGACTCGCCGTGGCTGCGGTGGATGGTCGACTACGCCTGCCGTGACGACTACGGCGCGTTGTCGGGTGACGTCTCGGCCTGGGCGGGCCTGATGTACTTCGCCGCTCGGGACGCCGAGGAGGCCGGTCCGCTGACCTGGCCCGAAGGCAACGGCTGGATCGTCCGGCGCCTGCTCGAGCGGTTCGGCGCGCGCGTCCAGACCAACCAGATCGCCTATCGCATCGAACCACGCGGCCGGCGCTGGCGCGTGCTGACGCCCGAGGTCGCGTGGGAAGCCGAGACCGTGATCGTCGCCGCGCCACTGCTGGTGGCGACGCGGCTGGTGGACGGCGCGCCGCGGCCACGCCTGACGTCGTCGCCGTGGCTGACGGCGAACCTCACGCTCGACCGCTGGCCACATGAAGCCGGCTTCGGGATGGCCTGGGACAACGTCATCTTCGACTCGCCGGCACTCGGCTACGTGGTGGCCACGCACCAGCAGCTGCGGGTCCAGGTGCGGCGCACGGTCTGGACCTACTACTGGGCGCTAGCACACCAGCCGGCGCCGGCAGCGCGGCGGTGGCTGCTCGACCAGTCCTGGAGCACCCTGCGCGATCGCGTCATCGTCGACCTCGGCCGCGCCCATCCCGACCTCCACGACTGCGTCTCACGGGTCGACATCATGCGCTTGGGCCACGCGATGGTCCGGCCGTCGCCGGGCTTGCTCTCCGACCCGTCCTGGCGCGCGCTGCAGGCGGGACACGATCGGCTCTTCTACGCGCACTCCGACCTCAGCGGCCTGCCGCTGTTCGAGGAGGCGCAGTATCGCGGCGTGCTCGCCGCTGACCGGGCCGTTGCCGTGCTCGGCCGCAGCTGAGCGGGCGCAACGGGAGTCTGGTCACGCCATCCGGCAGCGCGAGGCGAGCAGGCCGGTGGCGGAGGCGAGATCGAGGTCGGCGATCAGCAGTCCCGATTCGCCGTACGGCTGGTAGCACAGCAGGGTGCCGTCAGGGCGGGCGATCGCCGAGGTGGTGGGCGACCCGGCGCTGGCGACGTTGACGCTGGCGACGTAGCAGGTGTTCTCGGCGGCCC
>JACDAO010000807.1 GCA_013695405.1 Acidobacteriota bacterium
CCCGTGGATCCTGGCTGGAGGTGTCGCCGATGCGGAGGGGCCGCGCCTTGCCGGGATGCAGGTCGATGCGCCACTGCAGCGGAGGGACCGTGTGAGGGACACCGAACTGCTCGTAGTGCGGTGCGGCGCTGCAGGTCAACAGGCTGACCGGCCGAGGCCACAGATGCATCGCGACCACGAAGTAGACGCTCGCCACCGCGTCGGGCGCGGCCCATGTCACCACCACGCCTGGCGCTCGTGGCAGCTGGCGTGCGATGGCGGCCAACTGGGTGGCGGTGTCGGTCATCGGCAGTGCCTGCATGAGCACGTCGCTGCTCGGAGAACGACTGGTCGACGAGCCCGGGACCAGCGGCAGCACGCGCGTCCACAGCGCCGCATGGCTCAGCAGGGTGACCACCGCGCCGACGATCACGAGGCGCCAGGATCTGGCGGAGTCGGCTTCACTCACAAAGGGTGGCGGATGGTAGCATGGCGCCGGCATGCAGCCGGACCGTGCGGTGCGCCGCGATCGCCCCATCGTCAGCGTGATCATCCCGACGGTCTCGCAGGCCACCCATCTGAGCGCGTGCCTCGCGGCGCTGCAGGGCACGACCGACGCCGCAGTCGGCGAGCTCGACATCGTGGTGGTGCTCAACGGCGCCACCGCCGCGGTCCGCGACGTGGCCCGGGCGACGCCCGGCATCCGACTGGTCGACAGCGCGGTCAACCGTGGCTTCGCGGGCGGCTGTCGACTGGGCATGCGGGCCAGCACCGCGCCGTTGGTCGTGTTCCTCAACGACGACGTGGTGGTGACGCCAGGGTGGCTGGCGCCGCTGCTGGAGACCGTGGCGAGCATCCCGCAGGCTGCGGCGGTCGGCGTGCGCGTGCTCGATGTGAGCGGCGTCGTGCAGGAGATCGGCTCGGTGATCTGGAGCGACGGCAGTACCCGACCGCTCGGACGTGGTCAGCCCTCGGCCTCGTCGGCGTGGCGGTGGCGGCGCCGGGTCGACTACTGCTCGGCCTGTGCGCTGCTGGTCAGGCGTGCCGCCTGGGACGAGGTCGGCGGCTTCGACGAGGGCTATCACCCGGCGTACTACGAGGACGTCGACTTCGGTCTGGCTCTGGCCGCGGCCGGCCACGAAGTCTGGGTCGATCCACGCAGCACGGTGGTGCACGCCGAATCGGCCAGTTCGAGCCTGCCGTTCAAGCAGTTCCTGTTCGAGCGGCAGCGGGCGCGTCTGGTGGCGCGCTGGGGCGCGGCGTTGACGTCCTGCCTCGCGCCGCCGCGCCGGCCTGAAGAGATCGACGCGGTGTGCCGTGCCGCCGTCGATCGCCTCGCCGGCCCCGGGCCGCGCGTCTTGCTGCTCGACGACCGGGTGCCCCGTCACGGGCTGGGGTCCGGCTTCGACCGGATGGCCGACGCCCTGCTCGATCTCGCGGCCAGTGGCGCACGGGTCCGTTGCCTGCCGACCCAGGCGCCGGGCGAGTACGTCCCGCCGCTGGCGGCGGCCGGCGTCTCCGTCGTGACCGCCGACTCTGCCGCACAGCTGCAGGAGCATCTGGCCGCCAGCGACGTCGTGATCGCCTCGCGCCCCAACAATGCGGCGCTGCTGATGGCGGCCCGTGAGCAGCTCGCACCCGAAGCGCGTCCGGTGTTGATCTATGACGCCGAAGCGCTGTACCACCGCCGCCTCGAACGACAGGCGGCGCTGAGCGATCCGGCGCTCGGCCTGTTGCTGCGCGCGCAGGCCGCGGAGTGGCTGGACCGCGAGCGTCTGATCGCGGGCTGCAGCGACGCGGTGGTCTGCGTCTCGCACGACGAAGCCGCCTTCTTCCGCCACCACGGCGCCGGCGCCGTCCACGTCGTGACGCCGTGGTTGCGTCAGCCATCGCTGACCGATGCGACGTTGCGCGGCCGTGCCGACATCGGCTTCGTAGCGGGCTGGATGGCTGGCGCCGGATCGCCCAACGCCGATGCGCTGGAGTGGTTCGCCGGCGAGGTGCTGCCTCGGGTCGCGCGGGTGCTGCCGTGGATCCGGCTGCGGGTCACCGGAACCCTGCCAGAGCCGCTGCGGCGGCTCGAGGGCCCGCGGCTGCGCGTCGAGGGCTTCGTCAACGACCTCGCGGGCTTCTACCGGCAGCTGCGGGTCGCGGTCGCGCCGATTCGCTTCGGGGCGGGCGTCAAGTTGAAGACCGTCGAGGCCCTGCAGTACGGCGTGCCGGTGGTCGCCACCGGCGTCGGCGCCGAGGGACTCGACGAGGACGTCGCGGCAGCGATCACCGTGCACGACGATCCGGAGCCGTTCGCCGAGGCCCTGGTGCGCCTGCTCACCGACGCCGGCGCCTGGCGCGCGCAGCGGACGGCGATCGAGCAGGTGATGGCCACGCATCGTCCGGCAGCCGGGGCCTGGCCGGCGGTGCTCGCCACGGTGCTGACCGAGCGCGAGCGCGCCGATGTCCATCACGCGCTATAGCCAGGAGGTTCGGCTCGACGATCTGAACAACGTCCACACCTACGCGGTGCTGGCGGTGCGGCCCGGTAGCCGGGTGCTCGACATCGGCGGCGCCGATGGCTCGGTGGCGCGCGCGCTCAACGCGCGGGGCTGTCGCGTGACGGTGGTCGAGCGCGACCCTGAGGCGGTTGCCGCCGCTCGCGCCGCCGGGCTCGAGGTGGTGGCCGGCGACGTCGAGGCGCTGCCCGACACGTCGATCGCACCGGCTGGCGTCGACGTGGTGCTGTTGCTCGACGTGCTCGAGCACCTGGTGCAGCCGCAGGCCCTGCTGGCCCGCGCTGCGACCTGGTTGGCACCGGGCGGAGTGGTGATGCTGTCGGTGCCGCACGTGGCGCACGGTGCGATCCGCGTCAGCCTGCTCGAGGGCCGGTTTCCGCGCACCGACACCGGCCTGCTCGATCGCACGCATCTGCACTTCTTCGATCGCGCCGGGCTCGACACCCTGCTGACCGAAGCCGGTCTGGTGCCGATCGATCTGCTCACGGTGCAGCGCGGGCTCGACCAGACCGAGGTGCCGATCGACCCGGCCCGGCTCGCTGCCGGCGTGCGTGACGCGGTCGAGTCCGATCCGTCAGCGCGCGTCTACCAGTTCTTCGTGATTGCCCGTTGCGGACCGCCGGGCCCGGCCGGCGGCGGCCTGCTGCAGGCTGTCACGCAACGGTCGCGCGAGACCGAGGACGCCTACCGGCGCCTCGAGGCCTACGCGACCGCGCTCGCCGCTGCGCTCGAGCCATTGCGGCAACTGGAGGAGCGCTACCGGGCGCTCGCCGACCACACCCTGCATGTCGAGCAGGAGGCGGCCCGCTGGCAGCAGGAGGCCGAGGTGCGACCGACCGCGCTCGACGACCTCGAGATCGAGCGCGAGACGCTCATGCGTCTGCTCGGCGACCGGATGGCCGAACTGGAGCAGGCGGGCGACACCATCGCGGTGCTGCAGCGCGACCTGGAGGTGCAGCGCAGCTACGCCGAGGCGCTTGCCTCGCAGCTGCCCGGGATTGCCGCGCGCGGCGGCGAAGCGGCCGTACTGACCGACCTCGACGCCTACCGTGCCGTGGCCGAGACGCCGGCGGCGGCGGTGGCACTGGCTGGTGAGGCTCGGGAACTGCACCGGCTGCGCGCGACAATGGCGCTGCGGCTGGTGGCCCGCATCGACGCCTGGCTGCGCGGCCGGCCGACGCTGCGGCGGCTGCTGCGCGCCGCGACGCGCGGCGCCACTCGCCTGATCGGCGGCGTCAGCTCCAGTCGCTGATCTGCCATGACGCGTCGACGTCGATGCCGACCAGGCCGGTAGCCGCCCCCGGCCACACCGAGCTGAACTGCCACACCTCGTGCCGCCATTCGTGATGCTGGTGATCGGCCTGGCTGCCCTCGGCAATCGCCACGGCGATCAGGTACTCACCAGGCGACAGGCGCGGCATCACGAACGCAAAGCGGGCGCGCACCGTCGATCCGGGCGGCGCCGGCGGATGCGGCCTCGAGGCGCTGAGGGTGTTCTCGCCGAACAACTGCTGTCCGAGGCGGTCCTTCACATAGAAGCCGAGGATCGGGCGCGCGAGGCCGTCGCCGACACCAGCCGTCACCAGCAACCAGACCCGCTCGCCACCGCGTACGGTCAGGACGTCGGCGCCGTGGGCGTCCACCAGCCGCACCGCCGTGATGCGAGCTGGTCCGGCCGACACCGCCACCGCCGGGGGCGCCGTGTCGACCGGTGGACGCGTCGATGACGCGAGCCCACCCGGATCGACCGCCCGCGTGCCGCCGATCATCCAGTCGAAGTACGCCTCGGTGACGTCCCGCGGCGCGCCCTCGGCCCGCAGACGTCCCCGGTCGAGCCAGAGCACGCGCGAGCACAAACGCTGCACCGCCGGCAGGTCGTGGCTCACGAACAGCAAGGTACCGCCCGCGGACCTGAACCGTTCGAGGTGCTGCAGGCACTTCTGCACGAATCGGATGTCACCGACTGCGAGCGCCTCGTCGACGATCAGCACGTCGGCATCGAGGTGGGCGATCACCGCGAACGCGAGCCTCACGTACATGCCGGTCGAGTAGGTGCGCACCGGCTGGTCGAGGAACCCGCCGATGTCGGCAAACGCCGCGATCGACCCGGCCCGCTGCTCGATGGTGGCGCGGTCGAGGCCGTGCAGCAGGCCGCTCAGCACGATGTTCTCCTGACCCGTCAGGTCCGGAGAGAAGCCGGTGCCCAGTTCCAGCAGCGCGCCGATCCGCCCCCGGACCTGCACTCGGCCCTCACTGGGCAGCAGCGTCGCGCACAGCAGGTGCAGCAGCGTCGACTTGCCGGATCCGTTGGCCCCGATGATCCCGACCGACTCACCGGGCCGGACCGTGAACGAGACGTCGCGGATTGCCCAGAACCTCGTGCCGAGCGCCTGCCGTCGCGCGGCCGCGAGGCCACGCAGGCCGGGCACCGCGCCAACCAGACCCCACGCCGCGTGCCGGGCCCGGGCGCTGTCACTGCGATGGAGATGGAAGGCCCGACCGACGGAAGTGACCGCGACGGCCGGCAACGAGGGCGAGCCAGGCATGCAGGAGGACGGCGCGCGGGGCCATCAACGGCCGGGCTGCGCCGAAACCCGGATGGTACACTACGCGGCGGTTGCGATGCGCCCAGTCCACGTCTGGGCGGTCGTACGGACTCTCTCATGAGCAAAACGGCAGTCATCAGTGGTGTCACGGGGCAGGACGGGTCGTACCTGGCCGAGTTCCTGCTCGACCAGGGTTATCGGGTAGTCGGCATGGTGCGACGGTCGTCGGCACCGAACCTGTGGCGGATCGAGCATCTGCTCGACCGCATCGAACTGCGTCCGGCTGACCTGCTCGACCAGCTGTCGATTGTCCGGCTGATCGAGGACGTGCAGCCCGACGAGTTCTACAACCTGGCCGCGATGTCGTTCGTGCCGGCCTCCTGGGACACCCCGCTGCTGACCGGCGAGTTCAACAGCCAGGGCGTGACCCGCGTGCTCGAGTCGATCCGCCAGGTCAATCCCAAGGTGCGGATGTACCAGGCCAGTTCGAGCGAGATGTACGGCAAGGTCCGCGCGGTGCCGCAGCGCGAGGACACGCCGTTCCACCCGCGCTCGCCGTATGGCGTGTCCAAGGTGTTCGGGCACTACATCACGATGAACTACCGCGAGAGCTACGGCATGTTCGCCTGCTCGGGCATTCTCTTCAACCACGAGTCGCCGCGCCGCGGCCTCGAGTTCGTCACCCGCAAGGTCAGCGACGGCGTCGCCCGGATCAAGCTCGGGTTCGCCGACAGCCTGGCGCTCGGCAACCTCGACGCCCGTCGCGACTGGGGCTTTGCCGGCGACTACATCAAGGCGATGTGGCTGATGCTGCAGCAGGACAGCCCCGACGACTTCGTGGTCGCCACCGGCGAGACGCATCCGGTGCGCGAGCTGGTCCAGATCGCCTTCCAGCACGCCGACCTCGACTGGGAGAAGTTCGTCAAGGTCGATCCGCGCTTCCTCCGCCCGGCCGAAGTCGATCTGCTGATTGGCGATCCGACCAAGGCCCGGACCGAGCTCGGCTGGCACCGGGACGTCGACTTCAAGGGCCTGATCACGATGATGGTCGACGCCGATCTGGCGCGCCTCGAACACCACGCCGTGCCGGCGCAACCGCTGGCGTGATTTGCCCGTTGCCCGCAAGGTTCCCGCCTGGTCTGAGTGCCTCCCACGCGGCGTTGCTGCTCAGGTTCGGCGACATCTTGCTCGCGAGCGCAAAGCCCTTCATGACTGTCGGGCTCGGCGCGGGACGGTGCTCGAGCAGCGAACAGCCGCCTGCGTGAGACCTCCTGGGCTCGGGAGACCGGCGTGAGACGTGCCTATCGCGAGCTTTCCGGCTCCAGAATGCTTCGTCAGCTGGCCCGGGACGCCCGAATGCGCGTGCTGGCCGCCCTCGAGCTGCCCGGCCGCGCCAAGGGCCTCCCGGCGCAACCGCCGATCCCGGTCCCTGGTGCCTCACTGGCCCTGTCCCTGGCTGGACTCTTTGACGAACCGTCGGGTCTCGGCCAGTCGGCGCGGTCGCTCGCGTCGGCCCTCTCGTCGCAAGGAATCGCCGTGCAGAGGCTCAATCTCGCCGACGCGGGCGAGGTGGCGCACGCTCGACATGGCCAGGGACCGCCCATCAACCTGGTCCACCTGAATGCCGACGCCATGCGTCGCACCCACGCTCGGCTAGGACCACACTTTTACGAAAAGCGCCGCACTATCGGTTACTGGTACTGGGAACTCGCTCAGTTCCGGCGTGACTGGCACCACGCGTTCCGGTACGTTCACGAGGTCTGGGTGGCCACCGACTTCGTGCGCCAGGCGCTCGCGCCGCATGCCGGCCACGTGCCCGTCGTCTGCCTGCCGCCTCCCGTGACCGCGCCGATGCGCGCGCCAGTAGGGCGCAGCCACTTCGGGCTCCCCGATGACCGAGTGCTCTTCCTGTTCGCGTTCGACGCCGCCAGCCAGGAGGCACGCAAGAATCCGCAGGCGGCGATCGCGGCGTTCGCACAGGCGGCAGTGCATCCGCGCGCGCACCTGGCCCTCAAGGTGATCAACGGTGAGGCCGGCCGCGGCACCTGGCGCCGCCACGGGCATGCCGGCATCACCGTGCTCGACGGCACGATGTCCGCCGAGGACGTTGGCGCGTTGTGGCACCTGGCCGACTGCTACGTGTCGCTGCACCGAGCCGAGGGCTTCGGCCTCACGGTGGCCGAAGCACTGGCCGCCGGCCGCCCGGTGATCGCGACCGACTACGGCGGTGTGACCGATTACCTCGACAGCGAGGTGGGTTGGCCTGTGCCGTGGCGCGAGGTGGCCATCGAGGAGGACTGCGGCCCCTACCTTGCCGGCTGGCTCTGGGCCGAGCCCGACGTCGCCGCGGCGGCTCGGGCGATGCAGGAGGTGACCACGAACTTGACCGAGGCGCGGACCCGCGGGGCGCGTGCGCGCGAGCGCATGCAGGTGCGCTACGCAGAGGACGTCTGTGGCGCTGCCTTCCGGCGCCGTCTGGAATCGCCGCAGGGCCCGGCATGACACGTCGGAGGCACGTCGTGGGGCGGCTCGTGCGCGGGGGCTTGCGGATCCTGCGGTGGCAGACGCCGTTGCTACTACTGTCCGGCTCCGGCGAGGCAGACTCTCGGGTCGTGTCCTCGACAACGCGCCGCGCGTGGCTCGGACGGACGCGGCGGTCGTGGTTAGAGGGGGACGTCCGGCTGGACCCGCCCGGCGGTGGCGCCATCCGTGTGCAACTGGTGCAGCGCGCGCCGGACGGTCGGGTCCTGTCGCGCTCGGCCGTCGAGCTCCTGGGCGACGCGCCGGTCCGGGCCCGGCACCCCCTGGCCGATGCCGACGGCAGTGCGATCGAGCTGTCGACGGACGGGGCTGCGACAGTCGAGTGGAGTGCTGTCGCACTCGTGCGGAAGCGAACGGTCTTTGAGCTAGTGCGGCTGTCGCGTGGGGCCGTGGCGCAGTACGGATGGCGGGGCCTGCCTCAGCGCCTCTGGATCAAGCCCAGCGGCGACGACCGCGCCGTGGCCTACACGGCCTGGGTGCAGCACCACACGCCGGCGCCTGCCGAACTCGAGGCGTGGCGGGCCGAGGCGGCGACGTGGACCGAACCGGTCATCAGCATCCTGACGCCGGTGCACGACACCGATCCAGACGCACTGCGCGAGTGCTGGCAGTCCGTGACGGCCCAGCTGCACACGCGCTGGGAATGGTGCATCTGCGACGACGGATCGACGCGCGCGGACACACGGCAGGTGCTGAACGCGATTGCCGCCAGCGGCGATGCGCGAATTCGATTGGCGCGCCTGCCGGTCTCACGCAACATCAGCATCGCGACCAACACGGCCCTCGCGTCCGCTCGCGGAGACTTCGTCGCCCTGCTCGACCACGACGACACGCTGGCGCCGGACGCCTTGTACGCGATCGCCCGGCACCTGCGGGGGCATCCCGATCATGACCTCGTCTACTCGGACGAAGACAAGCTCGACGAGGTGGGGCAGCGGTGTGAGCCGGCCTTCAAGCCGGACTGGTCTCCCGACTTGTTGCGGGCCTGGATGTATCCCTGTCACCTGACGGTCATCCGCCGCGCCCTGCTGGAGGCGCTGGGCGGACTGCGTGCCGGCTTCGAGGGCGCGCAGGACTACGACCTCTGGTTACGTGCCTGCGAACATACGGAGGCGATCGGGCACGTGCCGCAGGTGCTGTATCACTGGCGCAAGAGCCCGACGTCGACGGCCAGTTCGACCTTCGCC
>JACDAO010000820.1 GCA_013695405.1 Acidobacteriota bacterium
TGCAACGCCAGCACGTCGTCGGCGAACCGGCGCGACGACGCGCTGAAGAGCGGCGTGCCCGACGCTTTCGCGAGGCGCACCAGTTCCGCCGCGTCCTTCGTGCTCGCGGCCATCGGCTTGTCGACAAAGAGCGGCTTCCTCGCGGCAAGGACCGGGCGCGCCTGCGCCAGGTGCACGCGCCCGTCGACGCTCGTCAGCATCACCGCGTCCACCTTCGTGAGCAGCCCCTCGATCGAGTCGACGATCTCGACCTTCCAGCGGTCGCGCAATTCGGCGGTGAACTTGTCGATCCGCGTCGCGCTGGCTTCGACGTCGGGACTTCCGCCTCGGAACGCCGCGACCACTCGCGCGCCAGGGACGTGGTCCGGATTCGACGGGTCGTTGAGCAGCGCGGTGAACGCGGTGGTGTGCGAGGTGTCGAGGCCGATCAGCCCGATGCGCAAGACCTTGGCTGAAGGTGTCGCTGGCGCGGCAGGAGCCTGGGCTTCCTCGCCGCGAGCATCGGGCACAGCGAGCGCAAACAGGCACAGCCCCACGTACATCAATGGCGTCAGTCGTCGCTGCATGTCGGCAGGTGCTCCCGGGGAAATCGACGGACGGAGGCGCCGTCCACGCGTGCGCATCCCGGGTGCCGGGACCGGTCTCTTGGGTGCAGGGTACTGGGTGCCGGCGACCGGTGGCGGGTGCCGCTCTAGATCGTGTACGGCCAACGCTGCGGCCGTGACAGCCAGCCGTTGGCTTCGTCGTCATTCCTGAACTTCTCGCGCACCGGATCCCAGTGCAGGCGTCGCCCGGCCTTCATCGCCATGTGGTGCAGCAAGCACGCCGAGCACGACCGGTGGCCGACCTCGACCGGCGCGAGTGGTTGCTGGCGCGTCCGGATGCTCTCGAGCCAGTTGCCGTGGTGGTCCGCGCTGTCGATCAGGTGCACTTCGTCCGGACCGACGACCGAAGTCAGGATCGCCGGATTGCTGGACGCCAGGGCACGCCTGTCGGTGAGGTTGGCCATCGGATCGCTGCCGGTCACCTGGCTGACGCGATTGACGTGGATCCAGCCTTCCGTGCCGATGAACCTCACGCCGGTCGGCAAGGCATCGCTGACGATCATGTGGACGCCGTTTGCGTACGTCGCTTCGGTGCGGAACGCGCCGTGCACGTCCCACAGCCCGCGCGTCGGAAACTCCCCGGTCCCCCAGATCTCCACCGGGCCGGTGTACTCCGAGTCCATGCCCCAGTGGGCCATGTCGATGTGGTGCGCGCCCCAGCCGGTGATCATGCCCGCGCCGAACTGCTGACAGCGCAACCAGCCAGGACGGTCGTACCCGACCTGCGGGTGGACGCGCCGCTCGGTGTAGGGCACCACCGGGGTGGAACCGAGCCAGGCGTCGTAGTTGAAGTGCGGCGGGACTGGCATCTCTGCCGCCGTCTCGCCCGCAGGATCGCCTTGCAGGCCGACTTCCACGGTCCGGAGCTCGCCGATACGTCCATTGCGGACGAGTTCGCAGGCGTACCGGAAGTGCGGCAGCGATCGGTTCTGGCTGCCAATCTGGAGGATGCGCCCGGTGCGGTGCACCGCATAGCTCAGCGCCCGCCCTTCGGCAATCGTCAGCGACGCGGGCTTCTGCAGGTAGACGTCCTTGCCGGCCTCCACCGCGGCAATCGCGATCGGGGCGTGCCAGTGGTCTGGCGTGCTGATCAGCACCGCGTCGATGTCCGGGTTCGCCAGCAGCTCGCGGTAGTCGTCGTAACGCGCGACGCCGTCGTACGGCGCGCCGGCGCTGGTGGCGTAGAACCCATTGACGAACCGCTGGCCGTCCTCGGCGCGGTGGCGGTCGAGATCGCAGACCGCCGTGATTCGCGCCGAGTCGAACACCAGGGTCTCCGGCATGTCGTGCTCGCGCGAGATGCGGCCCGTGCCAATCGCGCCGACGTTGATGCGGTTGCCGGGTGAGGTCTTGCCGAACACCGAGGCCGGCACGATCGCGGGCGCGGCTGCCAGCAGCGAGGCGGTCGCGGCGCCCTTGCCGACCGAGGTGAGGAACGCACGACGTGACGGGGGATGGCTGCTGGTGGTCATTCGCGGCTCCGAATGAGTGG
>JACDAO010000004.1 GCA_013695405.1 Acidobacteriota bacterium
GTTATGAGAGACATTGTTCAGATGGCGTGTGGTGAGTGCAAGCGGCGCAACTACAGCACGACGCGCAACAAGAAAAAGACGACCGAGCGTCTGGCGATGAAGAAGTTCTGCCGCTTCTGCAAGTGCCACACGGACCACAAGGAAAGCAAGTAGTCGACGGGCGCCCGCGCCGCCACCTCCGGGCAACGGCGCGCAGGACGTACAGGCCAGTAGCTCAATTGGCAGAGCACCGGTCTCCAAAACCGGGGGCTGGGGGTTCGAGTCCCTCCTGGCCTGCCACACTCGGCATCTGGGCGCCTCAGGGTGCGTGCGCCTCGCCTGTCGAGTGTGTGCTCGCCTGACCGCCTGTCGTGAAGGAACCGCACCGTGAAGACCGCGATGGTGGACAACATCAAGGACGCCCAGGTAATCCGCCGTGATGGCGAGGTGGCCGTGCTGCCGTCGGGCCCGCTGGGCTGGCTGCCGCGCGCCAAGGAGTTCCTGATCCGGGTGCGCGAAGAGATGGGCCGGGTGACCTGGCCGTCGAAACGCGAAGTGCAGGCCACGACCATCGTCGTGATCGTGTTCTCGCTGGTGATGGGGCTGTACCTCTTCGCCGTGGACGCGGCCTTCAACAAGGTCGTCGAGTGGATCTTCCGGCGGTTCGGAGGTGGCGTATGAGCGACGTGACCGAATCGGCGGCGCAGGCCCCGACGGTGCTCAACTGGTACATCGTCCACACCTACTCGGGCTTCGAGAAGAAGGTCAAGGAGTCGCTCGAACAGCGTGTGCACGCCTACGGGCTGCAGGACAAGTTCGGCGAAGTGCTGGTGCCGACCGAAATCGTGATCGAGATGCGCGCCGGCCGCAAGTACGAGGCGCCGAAGCGGATTTTCCCGGGCTACCTGTTCGTCGAGATGCTGATGTCCGATGACGCGTGGCACGTGGTCAAGAACACGCCCAAAGTGACCGGCTTCGTCGGCGCGGGCGCCAAGCCGACGCCGCTGACGCGCGAGGAAGTGGACAACATCCTCACGCAGGTGCGCGAGAGCGCCGACAAGCCCAAGCCGAAGTATCACTTCGAGAAGGGCGACCAGGTGCGGATCAACGAAGGGCCCTTCACCAATTTCAACGGCACGGTGGACGAGGTCAACACCGAGCGCAGCACGCTGAAGGTCATGGTCACGATCTTCGGTCGATCGACGCCGGTCGAACTCGATTTCCTCCAGGTCGAGAAGCTCTAGGTTCAGCGCGCAGGAACGGTTCGGAACAGACATGGCCAAGAAGGTACAAGCAGTCGTGAAGCTCCAGATCACCGCGGGCAAGGCAACGCCCGCGCCCCCGGTCGGCACCGCGCTCGGGCCGCAGGGGGTCAACATCATGGACTTCTGCAAGAACTTCAACGCGAAGACGGCCGGCCAGGAAGGCCTCATCATCCCCGCGGTGGTGACGGTGTTCGCCGACCGGTCGTACACCTTCGTGCTGAAGACGCCGCCGGCCTCGATCCTGCTCAAGCGGGCGGCCAAGGTCGACAAGGGGTCGGCCGAGCCGAACAAGACCAAGGCCGGTTCGGTCACCGCGGCGCAGGTCGAGGAGATTGCCCGCACCAAGCTGCCCGACCTGAACTGCGAGTCACTCGAGGCGGCGATCCGGAGCGTCTCGGGCACGGCCCGCTCGATGGGTCTCGACGTCGTCAATTAGGACGCCAGGTGAGCAACGAGCCACCAGCTCCTGGCACCTGGCACCGATAACGTGGGAGGCCGCCTGGCGGCCGACTGCACCACGGAGGACACATGCCCAGCCCCGGAAAGAAGTACGCGGCGGCGCGCGCACAGGTCGAAGAGCGCGCCTATGCCCTGGACGAAGCGATTCCGCTGATCCAGAAGATCAAGTACACGAAGTTCGACGAGACGATCGAGGTCGCGATGCGGCTTGGCGTCGACCCCAAGCACGCCGACCAGATGGTCCGCGGCACGGTGGTGCTGCCGCACGGCCTCGGCCGCACCAAGCGAGTGCTGGTGATCGCCAACCAGGACAAGCAGCGTGAGGCCGAGCAGGCCGGCGCCGACGTGATCGGGGGCGAGGAACTGGTCGAGAAGATTGCCGGGGGCTGGACCGACTTCGACGCGGTCGTGGCCACGCCCGACATGATGCGGGCGGTCGGCCGGCTCGGCAAGGTGCTCGGCCCGCGTGGCCTGATGCCCAACCCGAAGACCGGCACGGTGACCACCGACATCACGCGCGCGGTGCAGGAGATCAAGGCCGGCAAGGTCGAGTTCCGCGTCGACAAGACCGGCATCGTCCACGCGCCGATTGGCAAGGTCTCGTTTCCGACCGAGAACCTGCTGGCCAACGTCCATGCGCTGGTCGACAGCGTGGTCAAGGCCAAGCCGCCCGCGGCCAAGGGCAAGTATGTCAAGAGCCTGACGGTCAGTTCGACCATGGGCCCCGGCGTGATCATCGACACGGCCCACGTCGAGTCGATCGCGAAGTAAGGCGGAGAGACCATGGCTGTATCTCGTGCGGACAAGCAACTGGAACTCGGGCAGCTGACCGACGCATTCGGCGCCACCCAGAGCCTGATCGTGATGGAGTACCGCGGGCTGAAGGTGCCTGAGGTGACTGAGCTGCGCCGCCAGGTCCGCGCCGTCAAGGGCTCGTACAAGGTGGTCAAGAACACGCTGGCCCGGCGGGCGATGGCCGGCACGCCGTTCGAGGCGCTGAGTGCGCACTTCACCGGCACCACGGCCGTCGCCTTCAGTGGCGAGGATCCGGTGGCGCTGGCCAAGGTGCTGACCACCTTTGCCAAGACCGCGCCGGCGTTGGTGCTCAAGGCCGCGGTGGTGCAGGGCGACGTGGTCGAGGGCGCGGCGGTCAACGCGCTGGCCAACCTGCCCGGCAAGCCGGAGCTGTACGCCAAGCTGCTGTTCCTGCTGCAGGCTCCGATGGTGCAGATCGTCAGCGTGCTGAGTGCGGCGCCGCGCGACCTGCTGTCCGTCCTGGTGCAGGTGGAGAAGAAGAAGAACGAGCAGGGATCGGCCGGCGACGAGGCCGCCGGTCAGTAACGAGGTCGCTGTCAGCTATCAGGCACCTGCCGGCGGGACGGCAGCGATGGAGACCGTTGATAGCTGAAAGCCGGACACAGGGCGCGGATAGTCGACAGAAGGAGATTCGCACATGGCAGACGTAACGCAGGATCAGGTCGTCGAGTACATCAAGAACATCTCGGTGATGGAGCTGTCCAAGCTCGTCAAGACCCTCGAAGAGGAACTGGGCGTGTCGGCGGCAGCGGCAGCCCCGATGGCGGTGGCCGGCCCGGCCGGGGCGGCAGCGGCGGCTCCGGCCGAGGAGCAGACCGAGTTCAACGTCATCCTGACCGAGGTCGGCGCCAACAAGATCAACGTGATCAAGGCCGTCCGCGAGGTCACCTCGCTCGGTCTGAAGGAAGCCAAGGACCTGGTCGAGGGCGCTCCCAAGGCGATCAAGGAAGGCGTGACCAAGGACGAGGCGGCGACGATCAAGAAGAAGTTCGAAGACGCGGGCGCGAAAGTCGAAGTCAAGTAGGACGTTCGGCTGTTCGTGAGCCGCGTGTGCCAGTGGACGCGCCCGACCCCGCCAGGTCGGTCGCGTTCAGGCGCCGCGGCTTTCGCTATTGGTGTGAAGTCCGTCCGGCATGACCGCGTGCGACGGGTGGTTCGTGGCGGAGCCATCCAGGGGAACCGTGAAGTATGAGCAGCAGCCTGGCCAAGAACGTCTACCGCGAGCGCATCGACTTTTCCAAGATCCGGACCACGGTCCCGATTCCGAATCTGATCGAGATCCAGAAGAAGTCCTACGACCGGTTCCTGCAGATGTACACCCTGCCGGCCGATCGCGAGGACGTCGGCCTGCAAGCCGTGTTCAAGTCGGTGTTCCCGATCAGCGACTTCCGTGAGAACTCGTCACTCGAGTTCATCGAGTACTCGATCGGCAACTGGGACGAGTGCGGCTGGGGCGATGAAGCCCGTGGCCTCGTGCACGAAATCGGCGGGCGCCGCATGGCGCTCAACCTCAAGTACGACATCAACGAGTGCCTCGAGCGCGGGATGACGTACGCGATTCCGCTCAAGGTGACGATTCGGCTGGTGGTGTGGAACAAGGACCCGGACACGGGCGCCAAGACCATCCGCGACATCAAGGAGCAGGAAGTCTACTTCGGTGACATCCCGCTGATGACCGATCACGGGACGTTCATCATCAACGGCACCGAGCGCGTGATCGTCTCGCAGCTGCACCGATCGCCGGGCGCCTTCTTCCACACCGAAGACAAGACGCTCTTCATCGGGCAGCTGATTCCGTACCGCGGCTCGTGGGTCGAGTTCGAGTACGACAGCAAGAACCTGCTCTACGTCCGCATCGACCGCAAGCGGAAGTTCCTCGGCACGGTGTTCCTGCGCGCGCTCGGCCTGCGCAACGCCGACGAGATGCTGCGCTCGTTCTATACCATCGACCACCTGCACCTGAAGAATGAACAGGTGCTGTGGAGCGTCAGCGAGAGCCCGGTCGACTGGCGCGCCGGCGAGGACCAGACCATCGCCGGCAGCGAGGTCGCGCTGACCCGCGGCAAGCGCATCACCAAGGCGGCGATCCGTGCGCTGCGCGCCGCCGGCGTCGGCGAAGTGCCGGTCGACATCAGCCAGCTCGAAGGCGAGGCGCCCTACAGCGCCGCCGACATCGTCGATCCGTCGTCGGGCGAAGTGCTGCTCGAGGCCAACGAGGAGCTGACCGCGCGGATCATCGCGATGGCCCAGGAGAAGGGCATCGAGCGGATCGACGTGTTCTTCCCGGAGAAGGACGAGGTCGGGCCAGTCCTGTCGACCACGCTGAAGAAGGATCCGGTCCGGACCCACGAAGAGGCGCTGATCGAGATTTACCGCCGGCTCCGTCCGGGCGATCCGCCGACGCTGGAGAGCTCGCGCTCGCTGTTCGAAAGCATGTTCTTCAACCCGCAGAAGTACGACTTCTCGCGGGTCGGCCGGCTCAAGCTGAATACCAAGCTGAAGCTGCAGACGCCGCTCGACGAGAAGGTGCTGCATCCGCAGGACTTCTACGAGGTCATCAAGTACCTGCTCAAGCTGCGCCGTAACCCGGCCAACGTCGACGACATCGATCACCTCGGCAACCGGCGCGTGCGCTCGGTCGGCGAGCTGCTCGAGAACCAGTTCCGGATCGGTCTGGTCCGGATGGAGCGGGCGATCAAGGAAAAGATGTCGGTGTACCAGGAGATGGCCACCGCCATGCCGCACGACCTGATCAACGCCAAGCCGGTGATGGCCGCGATCCGGGAGTTCTTCGGCAGCTCGCAGCTGTCACAGTTCATGGACCAGACCAACCCGCTGTCCGAGATCACGCACAAGCGCCGGCTCTCGGCACTCGGGCCAGGCGGGCTGTCACGGGAGCGCGCCGGCTTCGAGGTGCGCGACGTCCACCCGACCCACTACGGGCGCATCTGCCCGATCGAGACGCCGGAAGGCCCGAACATCGGCCTGATCTCGTCGCTGTCCTCGTACGCGCGGATCAACGAGTTCGGTTTCATCGAGTCGCCGTACCGCAAGGTCGAGGGCGGTCGGGTGATCGAGTACGTCAAGATCACCAGGGGATCCGGCAAGATCGAGCCAGGCACGGTGATGCGGGCCGCCGAAGCCGCGGCCGCGGCCAAACCGGGGGCGCTCGAGTGGGAGCCGCACCCGTTCTACCTGTCGGCGTGGGAAGAGGACCAGTACATCATCGCGCAGGCCAACGCCGAGGTCGCCGACGACGGGCTGTTCGTGAGCGAGCGGGTCAACTGCCGTCGTGCCGGCGACTTCATCCTGTCGCCGCGCGAGAGCGTGCAGTTCATCGACGTCTCTCCCAAGCAGCTGGTGTCGGTGGCCGCCTCGCTGATCCCGTTCCTCGAGAACGACGACGCCAACCGTGCACTGATGGGCAGCAACATGCAGCGCCAGGCGGTGCCGCTGCTGCGCGCCAAGGCGCCGTTCGTCGGCACCGGCATGGAGTACATCACCGCCCGCGACTCGGGCGCGGTGGTGCTGGCACGCCGGTCCGGTGTGGTCGATTTCGTCGACAGCCAGCGGATCGTGGTCCGCGTCGACGGCGATCAGGTGTCGAGCGAGATGGGCGCCGACATCTACAACTTGATCAAGTTCAAGCGGAGCAACCAGAACACCTGCATCAACCAGCGTCCGATCGTCCGGGTCGGCCAGAAGGTGCAGAAGGGGCAGGTGCTCGGCGACGGTCCCTGCACGGAGATGGGCGAGCTCGCGCTCGGCCGCAACGTGCTGGTCGCGTTCATGCCGTGGCGTGGCTACAACTTCGAGGACGCGATTCTGGTGTCCGAGAAGATGGTCAAGGAGGACTACTACACCTCGATCCACATCGAGGAGTTCGAGATCGAGGCCCGCGACACCAAGCTCGGGCCCGAGGAGATCACGCGCGACATCCCCAACGTCGGCGAGAACTACCTGCGCGATCTCGACGAGAGCGGCATCATCCGGATCGGCGCCTACGTCAAGCCGGGCGACATCCTGGTCGGCAAGGTCACGCCCAAGGGCGAAACCCAGCTGACCCCGGAAGAGAAGCTGTTGCGGGCCATCTTCGGCGAGAAGGCCGGCGACGTGAAGGACGCGTCACTGACCTGCCCGCCGGGAATCGAGGGGATCATCGTCGGCGTCAAGATCTTCTCGCGCAAGGGCATCGAGAAGGACGATCGAGCCAAGGCCATCGAGGCCGAAGAGCTCGAGATGATGGAGAAGAACCTCCAGGACGAGATCCGGATTCTCCAGGACGAGGTGAAGAAGCGGGTGATCGTGCTGCTCGACGGTCACACGCTGCGGACCGACCTGTTCGATCTGCACGGGCAGCAGCGCCTGGTGAAGAAGGGCACGGCGCTGACGCGCGAGCTGATGCACGACGTGCCGTTCCTCTCGCTGGTGCGGTCGCGCATCGAGGCGCACGACCCGAAGCTGGAGGACGCGCTGCGCGAGATCGAGGAGCGCACCGACCGTCAGGTCGAGGTCACGCGCGAGGTCTTCGAGGAGAAGAAGGAGAAGATTCGCCGTGGCGACGAGCTGCCGCCGGGCGTGATCAAGCTGGTCAAGGCGTATGTCGCGATGAAGCGCAAGCTGTCGGTCGGCGACAAGATGGCGGGCCGGCACGGCAACAAGGGCGTGATTGCGCGCATCCTGCCGGAAGAGGACATGCCGTACCTGCCGGACGGACGTCCGGTCGAGATCGTGCTGAACCCGCTCGGCGTGCCGTCACGCATGAACGTCGGGCAGATCCTCGAGACCCATCTCGGGTGGGCCGCCCACGGCATCGGCGAACAGCTCGATCGGATGGTGCAGGACCAGCGGACTGTAGCCGACGTCAAGGCCCGGCTGTCGGCCGTCTTCCCGACCTCCGACCGGGTCAAGGCCCTGACCACCGACGAGGAGATCAACGATTTCGCCACGACGTTGCGTGACGGCGTGCACTTCGCGACGCCGGTGTTCGACGGGGCCAAGGAACAGGAGATCCGCCAGTACTTCGAGCTGGCGGGGCTGCCGGCCGAGGGCAAGACCGACCTGTTCGACGGCATGACCGGGCAGAAGTTCGAGCAGAAGGTGACCGTCGGGTACATCTACATGCTCAAGCTCTCCCACCTGGTGGACGACAAGATCCACGCGCGGTCGATTGGACCGTACTCGCTGATCACCCAGCAGCCGCTGGGCGGCAAGGCGCAGTTCGGCGGTCAGCGCTTCGGCGAGATGGAAGTGTGGGCGCTCGAGGCGTATGGCGCTGCGCACATCCTGCAGGAGCTGCTCACCGCCAAGTCCGACGACGTCATCGGGCGCGCCAAGATCTACGAGGCGATCGTCAAGGGCGACGCCAGCTTCACGCCGGGGCTGCCCGAATCGTTCAACGTGCTGATCCGCGAGCTTCAGGCGCTGTGTCTCGACGTGGAGCTCGTCAAGCTGCGGTCCAAGCCCGTGGCGCTGGCACCCGCCGAGGAATCGACACCGGCCGAGCCCGTGGGGCAAGGGGCGTAACGCACCATGAGACCAGACTTCACGATCAAGGGTCCGCTGACGGCGGACTTCGAC
>JACDAO010000032.1 GCA_013695405.1 Acidobacteriota bacterium
CCGCCGGCCTGACCGTGGTGCCGTGGACGTTCCGGGCGCGGCCGGGCACGCCCGAGGCCGACACTGCGGTGGCCGACATGCGCCGGTTTGTCGAAACCTATCGGGTCGACGGGCTGTTCACCGACAATCCGGATCTGTTCCCGCGACAGCGGTGAGCAGAGATCGCCGGACAAGTCCGGCGGCTACGCCCTACCTCTACAAGTCCGGCGGCTACGCCCTACCTTACAAGTCCGGCGGCTACGTCCTGCGGTCTCTGCGACGTCACGGGCGACGACGCGGGCGACGACGCGGGGGGCGAAGCGGAAAGGTGGCGCGGAGCCAGAACAGCACGCGGCCGAGCGCCCACGCGACCACCATCACCGCGGTCACCGCAATCACCGTCACCACCAGCACCCGGCTCATGCGGGGATGCGCCTGGACATGGCTCGATATTAGAATGACGGGATGGCCCTGCGCCCCATCCGGGCGTTGGGCTCCTTCCCCCGCACCGAGGGCGCATCACGCACGTGGAGTATCTGATTCGGCAGTATGGGCTCGAGCAGGGCGCCCTGGAGATCGAGTACATCGAGGAGTTCTTCGGCGAGTTCGCCCGCCGCAAGACCTCGAACGAAATCACCGGGCGGCTGACCGAACGCGAGCATCTGATCGTGATGGCGGTGGCGGCGCTGCCCGGCGATCCGGGCACGCTGATGCCGGTGTCGTACAAGGTCTGCCACGAGCTGTTCTCGCAGGAGTCGGACCCGCGGCTGGCCGACCTGGCCGCGCAGATCGAGGACGTGGTCGACTTCAACGGGCGTCGCGTGCTCTACAGCTGGATTGGCGGCACCCGCATCGACTGGCGCGGACAGGGGCACTTCCGGGCGCTGACCGAAGAGCAGGAAGCGTGGGCGATCGCCGCCGGCTTCGACGAGGTCGTCGTCAAGACCAAGAACCGGTACTACGAGATGCGCGGCACGCTGGCCAATCTCCACTTCAACGTCGTCAAGTACGTGCCGCATCCGATCGAGAACCTCGAGTCGAAGGTCTTCCTGAGCAAGAAGCTCGGGCCGCATGTGCTCGACCTGCATCGGAGTGCGCGAACCCGCCTCGAGGACAGCGGCCGCTGAGGCGCCGCGTCATCCCATGCCTGACGCCTGGTCGCCCGATCGTCGTCGGGGCACACGCACGCCGGTACCCTACGACGTCCAGGCCGAGGTGCCGGCACACACGCTGCGGGTGCGCGTGCGCGAGGTGAGTCGCCGAGGCATGGTGGTCGACTCGTCCGAGCCGTTGCCACTGGACACGCTGCTGCCCTTCACGGTGCGCCGTGAGGATGGCACCACATGGGTGCTGGAGGGCCGGGTCGCGCACACCCGGCTGACCCTTGGCCTGCACCAGGGCGAAGCGGTGTCGTACCTGGTCGGGATCGAGTTCCAGGACGTGCCCGACCACCTCGCCACGCACCTGGAGCGGTGGCTGGCGTCGCTTGGCGAGCACACCGACGTCGAGTCCGACGATCCGTCATGAACATCGCACGCCTCCATCGCACACTTGGCGTCACGGTCGGTCGCGTCCAGGTCGGGGGCGGGGCGCCGGTCGTGGTCCAGTCGATGACCAGCACCGACACCGCCGACGTGCCGGGTACGGTGGCGCAGATCCTGGCGCTCACCGACGCCGGCTCCGAGCTGGTGCGGATCACCGTCAACGTCGCCGAGGCCGCCGCCGCAGTCCCGGAGATCCACCGTCAGCTGCGTGACCAGGGCTGCACGACGCCGCTGGTGGGCGACTTCCACTACAACGGGCACCTGCTGCTGACGCGCTATCCCGCGTGCGCGGCCGCGCTCGACAAGTACCGGATCAATCCCGGCAACGTCGGCACCGGGGTGCGGCGCGACGAGCAGTTCGCGACCATCTGCGGCGTGGCCCGCGACTACAACAAGGCGGTGCGGATCGGCGTCAACGGCGGATCGCTGAACCAGGAACTGGTGATGCGCCGCATGCAGGAGAACACCGATCGACAGCTCGGGCGGTCGTCGGACGAGATCCTCAACGACTGCATGATCGAGTCTGCGCTGACGTCGACCGCGCTGGCGGTCGAGGCGGGTTTGCGCGAGGACCAGATCATCATCTCGTGCAAGGTGTCGCGACCGCTGCACCTGATCGACGTCTACCGCCGCCTGGCGAAGGCGACCCGGCAGCCGCTGCACCTCGGGCTCACCGAGGCAGGCATGGGCATCAAGGGCCTGGTCTGGTCATCGGCGGCCATGGGTGTGCTGCTTGCCGAGGGCATCGGCGACACGGTCCGTGTCTCGCTGACGCCGCGGCCCAGGGGCGATCGGTGCGAGGAAGTTTACGCGGCGTGCGAGCTGCTGCAATCGCTCGGGTTGCGGTCGTTCAGCCCGAGCGTGACCGCGTGTCCCGGCTGCGGCCGCACCACCAGCGCGACCTTCCAGGAACTGGCCGAACGCATCCAGGCGTATATCCGCGAGCGGATGCCGGAGTGGAAACGCGAGTACGACGGGGTCGAGAGCATGACCCTGGCCGTGATGGGCTGCGTGGTCAACGGTCCGGGCGAGTCCAGGGCCGCCAACATCGGCATCTCGCTGCCGGGGACTGGCGAGGCGCCAACCTGCCCTGTGTTCATCGACGGGCACCACGCACTCACCTTGCGGGGCACCTACGAGGAGTTGTCGGCGGCGTTCCAGCGGCTGGTCGACGACTACGTGGCCACGCACTACCCACGCGTCGCGGTCAAGGTGTGAGCGTGGCTCGGCTGCGCGCGCGGCGCGCGTCGCCGAACGACTTGATGCTGAACCACAGGTAGACCAGCAGCAGCAGGGCCATGCCGGACCGGGCGATGATCGCCGGCCGGTTCGGGACGTCGGCGCCCGAGAGCAGTGCCGGCAGTCGCATCAGCCCCGGCACGGTGCCGATCAGGCCGAGCAGCGCAATCACGGCGGCGGCGTGCATCGCGTGCTTGCGGGCGCCCTCGCTCCGCGTGGCAATCAGGCCGCACACCGCCAGCAGCGCGCCGACGACCGAGGGGATGAACGCGGTCAAGCTGACGCCATGGGTCATGACGTAACTGGCGATCCCGAAGAACACCAGCAGCAAGCCGACACGGACAGTGAAACTGGGCATCCACAGATGCTAGCAGAGCGCCTCAGTGCGTACCGCCGACGGCGGCCAGCGTCCTGGCCGGCAGCGGCATGCCGAGGCTGTTGGTGCCGGCCGCCCAGGGCACGCCGGCCGCGTCCGAGTAGGTGGCGCGCTCGACCACCAGCGGCGCGCCGGTGGTGCTCTCGACCAGCACGCTGAAGCGGCGGTTGGCAGCCTGCGGGAACATCCCGGCCACGTCGATGGTGAAACGGCCCTGGCCATCGACCTCGAAGACCGGTGCCGAGATCGCCGGACCGGTTTCGCTGAGCAGCGTTACCTTGACCGGGGCTGGCTCGAGACCGGTATTGGCCACCAGCACGTAGGTGCTGGCACGGCCATCGCCGCCGGCGCTGCCGTCGGCGACCACCCAGCGCGCCGCGGTGCGAGTCACGCCAGCGCTGTTGTGCGCCTCGGTCCATTCGCCCTCCGGCGTCGCCCGCCACCACATCGCGCGCTCTACCACGACCGGCGTGGCATTGGTCGACTCGACGATGGTCGAGACTTCAGCGTTGGCCAGGACCGGGTCCTGCTCGTCGACCCACAGCGTCAGCCGGCTCTGCGGCGCCGCCACGTACTCCTTGACCAGTGGCGCGGCGCCCGCGCGCAGGTAACTCACGCGCAGCCGCGCTTCGGTGGCGTTCGGGTTGCCGATCAGCACGAAGGTGTCGAAGGTGCCGCCGGTGGCGCCCTCGGCCAGGAACCAGCGCAGCGCCGGCTCGGCGATCGCCGCGCTGTTGTGCCCGGCGGTGAACAGCTGTCCGCCGACATTGCGGTACATCGACCGCTCGACGACCACCGGGACGTTGTTCAGAGATGTGAAAGTCGCCGACATCTCCGCCGACTCCAGCATCGGGGCTTCCTTGTTGACCCAGATGTTGGTGCGGGCCTGGGCCGCCACGGAATGCACCTTCTCAATCCGCTGTCCGGTAGCGAGCAGGTACGTGACCTTGATCTCCGCGCTCTCGTCGGTAGGGTTCTGCAGCAGGTAGAACAGGTTGAAGCCGCCGATGGTCGCACCCTCGGCGACCACCCATGAGGTGCGTGGCTCGGCGATGCCGGTCTCGCTGTGCGCACCGTAGGCCACACCGCCCGCCGCCCATTCCATGGTTCGATCGATCCCGATCTCGCGCGACGCGTCGAATCTGGTGGCGAACGCCTCGCTGCCCAGCGCCGGCCGGTTGCTCTCGTCGATGGTGGCGCGCCCCATTGCGGGCACGATCAGTTCCATCGAGGTGGCGCCGCCCGCCGTGTCGGTGAAGGTGGCGGTGACGGCGACCTGCTCGTCGTGCGGATTGGCCAGTGCGAACCGGGTGCTGAAGAAACTGCCCGACGCGCCTTCGGCGAAGTAGCGCACGAAGGCGGGCTGTGCGTCCTCGTCCAGTTCGAAGGTGAAGGCGTCGGCGGCTGAGACCTCGAGCCCACTGGGCAGCACGACCTGCAGGTCGACCGCCCCGGCCAGATGTGCCGGCGTGGTGACTTTCATCGTGGTGCTGGTCACGCTGATCACCCGGGCCAGCGCGGCGCCCGCCCGCACGACCGCCCCGGTTGAGAACCGCTTGCCCGAGATGGTCACCACCGTGCCGCCCTTGATCGGGCCGAAGGAGGGACTCACCGTGGTGATCTCGGGTGCCAGCGCATCGTAGGTATAGCCGTTGGCCCTGGTGACCGACCTTCCGTCGGCGTTGCGCACGACGACGGCTACGGCGCCGGTGGCACGC
>JACDAO010000035.1 GCA_013695405.1 Acidobacteriota bacterium
TCTGCGGGCGGCCGGCTACTACACGACGAACCGCGCCAAGACCGACTATCAGTTCGGCGTCCCATTCACCATCTGGGACGACCTCGGGCGAGCCGCCCACTGGCGCAATCGACGCGACCGCACGCAGCCGTTCTTTGCGGTGTTCAACATCGAGGTGACGCACGAGAGCCAGACTTTCCCGACGAGCCCGGCACGCAAGGGGAAGCCACTGGTGACCGATCCGGCGACGATCGACCTGCCGCCCTACTACCCGGACACGCCGGCCGTGCGGCAGGAGCTGGCGCGCATGTACGACAACATCGCCGACATGGACGGGCGGGTCGGCGAGATACTTGCGCAGCTCGAGGAGGATGGTCTCGCCGACGAGACGATCGTCATGTACTGGAGCGATCACGGCGACGGCGTGCCGCGGGCGAAGCGGTCGCTCTACGACTCCGGTCTCCGCGTCCCGCTGATGATTCGCTGGCCGGCCGGGATGGGTGCGACGTTCGTTCCGGGCGCGGTCAACGACGAGCTCGTGAGTGCCGTCGACCTGGCGCCCACCACGCTGGCGCTGGCGGGGCTGCCGGTCCCGGTGCACATGCAGGGACGCGTCCTCGTCGGTCCGCACGCCGGGCCCGCGCCGGCCTACGTCTTCGCCGCGCGCGACCGCATGGACATCGAGTACGACATGATGCGCTCGGCTCGCGATCGCCGCTTCCTGTACATCCGCAACTTCCAGCCGGAGCTGCCGTACGCCGGCCACATCATCTACCGCAACCAGAGCGCGATCATGCAGGAGTGGCTGCGCCTGCAAGCGGCAGGGCTGGTGCGCGGCGCCGCGGCGTTGTGGATGCGCGACCGCCGTCCGCCCGAGGAACTCTACGACACGCACGCCGATCCGTACCAGATCGAGGACCTGTCTGCGGCCGCCGCGCATCGCGACACGCTGATGCGCATGCGAGGAGCCGTGCAGGACTGGATGACGCGGATCGACGACCAGGGCCTGATCAACGAGCCCGAGATGGTTCAGCGGATGTGGCCCGGCGGCGTGCAGCCCACGACCGCCGCTCCGTACATCGTGCCCCGCATGTCGACCGACGCGCCGGCGCGCCCCGCCACCCTCGCGGTCGCCGGTCCGACGGAGCTGGTCATCTACGTGCCCACGCAGGGCGCCTCGATTGCCTGGACCTCCGAGACCGGGCCCGAGCCGCGCTGGAGGCTGTATGCCGCGCCAATCCTCGTCCACGGGCCGATGACGATCCGCGCGAAGGCCATTCGCTACGGCTACAAGGAGAGTCCGGAGACGCGGCTCGAGGTCACCGCGGCGGCCCCAAGCGCTCGCGACTGACGCGCCGAGTGCCGGCGGGGGACACGCAGCCCGAGCAGGCCCGCCCGGGCGGACGCACGTCACGGGTCATGCAGGCACGTTGGCCCGACTCGGCCGGCCGTCAACGGCGTCGGTAGGGTCCAGCGCGCAGCAGTGCGGTCGCCATGCGGCGGCCCTCAGCCGACAGCTCGGGATGCGCGTCGACGAACCCGGCGACGAGTTCGGGACGCGCGCGCGACAACTCGCGCAGCACCCAGCCAGGGCCGGTGTGAGCGAAGCGGTCGGTGTCGACGAGGTTGGCCGCGCATGCGGTCAGGATGAGGTCGGTGTAGCCGGGAAAGTGCCTGTCAGGCCGGCCGGCTGTCCGGACGAAAGCGACCAGACCCGCTCGGCGTTGCCACAGACCGGAGGCGCCGGTCCACTCCACCAGGACGGCGGCGCGGTCGGCAGCGACGGGGCCGGCACTGCCGGCGGTGAGGTAGGCGTTCAGCGCCTTCGTCGCGTACCAGTCGACGATGTTCCAGTCCGCCAGCGCTCCGAGCTGGAAGGGACGTGTCAGGATGACTTTCGTCGAATCGGATCCCAATGGTTGCGGCGCCATCGCTCCTCGGTGCGCGGAATGAGATCTTTGGGTACGCCGCGGTGCGTGAGCGTCAGCTCCGTGCCGGTCGCCACCTGGCGCAGCGTCAGAGCGGCCATCGAGAAGACGCCTTCCGGATAGTCACTCTCGCGCCACGCGCGGACGACCCGCTTCGACGGCACGAGGTCCACCACCACCCCTGAGCCCTCGCCCAGCGTGAAGCGTCGACCGACCTTGTCGGCGGCGGTGACGAGGTGCCGGTAG
>JACDAO010000052.1 GCA_013695405.1 Acidobacteriota bacterium
CTGTGGAGCCGCCCGTCGTGATGCACGAAGACCGGCGCGCAGTCGAGTGTCAGCGGCCTGGGGCTGGGGGTCCCCAGGCACGTGGTCCGGTCGCACGACGGCGCGCCGGTCTTCCGGGCGGCGGCACTTGTCCGGCGGTCTCCTCGCCGCCAACGCAGACCGCGGGACAAGTCCCGCGGCTACGCCCGGGCGGTCAGGCCCGCGCCTTCGGGTGCGCCGCGCGATAGACGTCGAGCAGGTGCTGGACGTTGACCTGCGTGTAGCGCTGCGTGGTCGTCAGCTCGACGTGTCCGAGCAGTTCCTGGATTGCGCGCAGGTCGGCGCCCCGTTCGAGCAGGTGCGTGGCGAACGAGTGCCGTAGCGCGTGCGGGCTGACGCCGAACCGGGTGGTGCAGAGCGTGACGTACCGCGCCACCAGCCGGTGCACGCTGCGCGGGGTCAGTCGGGTGCCGCGGTAGCTGACAAACAGCGGATCGTCGCGGTCGGCGCGGCGGGTCCGACCAGCCGCGGCCGCGCCGGCCTGCGCCACCAGCACGAGGCGGTCGCGGAGCCAGGCCCTGACCGCGTCCGCCGCACGTGCGTGACACGGCACCAGACGCTCCTTGCGTCCCTTGCCCATGACCCGGACCATCCGCGTCGACAGCTGCACGTCATCGACGTCGAGCGCGACCAGTTCGGCCACCCGCAGCCCTGAGGCATAGAACACCTCGAGGATGGCCCGGTCGCGCCGGCCGAGCGGCGTGCCGAGGTCCGGGGCCTCGACCAGCGCGGTTGCTTCGTTCACCGACAGCACCTGCGGCACCCGGTGCTCGCGCCGGGGCGTGCCCACCAGGGCCGACGGGTCGTCGTCTCGCACCCCTTCGCGTCGCAGATAGCGCGCGAAACTGCGCAGCGACGAGATCCGCCGGGCCGCGGAACTGCGGGTGTTGCCGCGCGCGTGGAGTTCGCCGAGGAAGCCACGGATGGCGTCCGCGGTGACGTGCGCCGGCGTCAGCGCGTGGCGCGGCGTGCCGGTCGCCGCGCCGACGAAATACAGAAACTGCACCAGGTCGGACTCGTAGTTCCGGACCGTGTGCTCGGAGGCGTTGCGGTTGAGCGCCAGGTAGTCGATGAAGGCCCGAATGGCATCGCGCAGGGGCGACGCCGCCTCGAGGACCGGATCGGGCTCGACCGGACCACGTCGCCGCGAGGGGCGCGTGGTCGCTACGGCGCGGCGCATGCGTCGGCGTCCACCGTCTGCCGCCACTCCGCCAGCGCCTGCAACGCCCGCCGCGACTGCGCTTCCTTGCGCTGGTCCTTTTTCCGGGGCGGCCGCTCGAGCGGCGGCATGATGCCGAAGGTGATGTTGGTCGGCTGGTAGTGCTTGGCCTCGGCGTGCGACACGTAGTGCGCCAGCGAGCCGAGGGCGGTCGCGCGCGGCGCCGTGAGGCAGGCCTGCCCGCGCGTCTGTCGCGCGGCATTGATCCCGGCCAGCAGCCCTGAGGCGGCGGACTCGACGTAGCCTTCGACGCCAGAAACCTGGCCGGCGAAGAACAGGTCGTCACGCATCCGGGTCTGCCAGGTCGGCCGCAACACGCTCGGACCGTTGATGTAGGTGTTGCGATGGATCATGCCGAACCGGACGAACTCGGCCTGCGCCAGCCCGGGGATCAACCGGAGCACCCGCGCCTGCTCACCCCACTTCAGCTGGGTCTGGAAGCCGACCAGGCTGAAGTGGTCGCCAGCCAGGTTGTCCTGCCGCAACTGCACCACTGCGAAGGGGATCCGGCCGGTGCGGGGATCGGGCAGGCCGACCGGCTTCATCGGCCCGAAGCGCAACGTCTCCGGCCCCCGGTGCGCCATCACCTCGATCGGCAGGCAGCCCTCGAAGAACGGCGTCCGGTCGAGGTCGCGCATCGTCGCCGATTCGGCAGAGACCAGCGCCGCGTGAAACGCGCGGTACTCGTCCTCGTTCATCGGGCAATTCAAATAGTCGCCCTGACCGTCGTCGACGCCGCACGCAGGGTCGGCTGTGGCGGGGGTCGCGGCCGGACTGGTCCGGTCGTCGGTGTCGGCGCGCGGGACGAGCCGCGTGTCCGCACCTTCGATGCCGCGCAGGCTGCGGCCCCACCGCGACGCGCGGTAGACGATGGTGCGGTCGATGCTGTCGGCCAGGACGATTGGACTGATGGCGTCGAAGAACGCCAGGTGCTCGGCGCCCACGAAGGTCGCGATCTCGGCCGAGAGGCTGTCC
>JACDAO010000061.1 GCA_013695405.1 Acidobacteriota bacterium
GCGCCGGCCGCTCGGCCTTGCGCATGGTCAGCGCCACCCGCTTGCGGGCCAGATCGACCTCGATCACGGTAACCGACACGATGTCGCCGGTCTTGACCACGTCGCGCGGGTCCTTCACGAACCGGTCGGCGAGTTGCGAGACGTGGACCAGGCCGTCCTGGTGGACGCCGATGTCGACGAACGCGCCGAAGTTGGCGACGTTGGTGACCACGCCTTCCAGTGACATGCCGGGCTGCAGGTCGGCCAACTGGTTGACGCTGTCCTTGAACTGCGCGGTGCGGAAGCCGGGCCGCGGATCGCGACCGGGCTTCTCCAGTTCGGCCAGGATGTCGCGGACGGTCGGCGCGCCGAATCGATCGTCGGCAAACGCCGACGGATCGAGGGTCCGCAGGAACGCACTGTCGCCAATCAGCGACGGCAGGTCGCGTCCGGTTTGCTGCGCGATCCGCTGCACCAGCGGGTAAGCCTCCGGGTGCACCGCCGAGGCGTCGAGCACGTCGTGACCATCGAGGATCCTGAGGAAGCCCGCGGCCTGCTCGAATGTCTTGTCGCCCAGGCGCGGCACCTGCCGCAGGTCGCCCCGCCGCGCGAACGGCCCGTGCTGGGTGCGGTACTCGACGATCAGCGTCGCGAGCCGGGCGTTGAGACCGGAGATGCGCGACAGCAGCGCCGGCGATGCCGTATTGACGTCGGCGCCTACCGCGTTGACGCAGTCCTCGACCACGCCGTCGAGCGCGCGCGCCAGCGCCGGCTGGCTGACGTCGTGCTGATACTGGCCGACACCAATCGACCGGGGTTCGATCTTGACGAGTTCAGCCAGCGGATCCTGCAGTCGACGGGCGATCGAGACCGCGCCGCGCAGGGTCACGTCGAGGTCGGGCAATTCGCGCGTGGCCAGTTCGGAGGCCGAGTACACCGAGGCGCCCGCCTCGGAGACCACTACCCGGGTGACCGGCAGTCCCGGATCCCGCGACATCAGGTCGGCGACGAGCTTCTCGGTCTCGCGCGACGCGGTGCCGTTGCCGATCGCGATCAGTTCGACCTTGTGCGTCACACACAGCGCGGCCACTGCGGCCAACGAGCCGTCCCAGTCCTTGCGCGGCTCGTGCGGGAAGATCGTCGCGGTGGCCAGCACGGCGCCGGTGTTGCCGACCACGGCGACCTTGACGCCGGTGCGGATGCCCGGGTCGAGCCCGAGCGTGACTCGCGTGCCGGCCGGCGCGGCGAGCAGCAGGTCGCGCAGGTTGCGGCCGAAGACGCGGATCGCTTCCTCCTCGGCCATGTCGCGCAGGCGCTGCTCGGTGTCGTGCTCGAGACGGGGCTGCAACCGGGCGCGCCAGGCCAGGCCGACCGCGCTCCGCAGGAAGTCGTCGGCCGGCCGTCCCCGGTGCTCGACGCCGCCGAGGCCGGCGATGCGGCGCTCGGGTTCGCTCTGCCCGTCAGCCGCACCAGCCTCGTCGTCAGGCAGCACGATCGACAGCCGCAACACCCCTTCCTTGCGCCCGCGCAGCAGCGCCAGCACCCGGTGCGACGGCAGCTTGCTGACCAGTTCCCGGCCGTCGAAGTAGTCGCGGAACTTGGCGCCCTTCTCTTCCTGGCCCGGGACCACCGCCCACCGCAGCGTCCCCTGCTCCCACACGTAGGTGCGCAGTCCGCCAACCAGTTCCGGCGACTCCGACAGCCGCTCGATCAGGATCGCTCGGGCGCCATCGAGTGCCGCAGCGACATCGGGCACGCCGGTGGCCTCGTTGACGTACTCGGCGGCGGCCTGGTCGGGCGACAGCATCGGCCTTTCCAGCAGCGCGCTGGCCAGCGGCTCGAGGCCCTGCTCGCGGGCGATCATCGCCTTGGAGCGACGCTTGACCTTGTGCGGCGCGTACAGATCCTCGAGCCGGACCTTGGTGTCGGCGCTGCGGATCGCGTCCTCGAGCTCCGGCGTCAGTTTGTGCTGTTCGACCAGTGCCGAGAGGATCGCGGTGCGGCGCTCTTCGAGCTCTCGCAAGTAGCGCAGCCGTTCCTCGAGCTGGCGCAACTGCGCGTCGTCCAGGCCGCCGGTCGCCTCCTTGCGGTAGCGCGCGATGAACGGCACGGTCGCGCCGTCGTCGAGCAGGGCCACCGCCGCCACCACCTGACGGGGCGCTACGGCCAACTCCTGCGCGATGCGGTCGAGGATGGGCAGGAACACCGCCGGAGCGGCGGCCGGGACACTGGTCATCGAAGTCTTACCTTGTCAGCTTGCGGTACTTGACCCGGTGCGGCTGGTCGGCCGCGGTGCCGAGCCGGCGATGGCGATCGGCCTCGTAGTCCTGGTAGTTGCCCGCGAACCACACCACGTCGCTGTCGCCTTCGAAGGCGAGGATGTGGGTGGCGATGCGGTCGAGGAACCAGCGATCGTGACTGATCACGACCGCGCAGCCGGCAAAGTCGAGCAGCGCGTCCTCGAGCGCGCGCAGCGTGTCGACGTCGAGGTCGTTGGTCGGCTCGTCGAGCAGCAGCAGGTTGGCGCCGCTGCGCAGCAGCTTGGCCATGTGGACGCGGTTGCGTTCGCCACCCGAGAGCAGGCCGACCGGTTTCTGCTGGTCGCGGCCCTTGAAGTTGAACCAGGACACATAGGCGCGCGAGGCGATCGCGCGGCGGCCGAGGGTGATCTCGTCCTGCCCGCCGGTGATCTCTTCCCAGACCGATCGATCGCCAGACAGCGCGTCGCGCGACTGATCGACGTGACCGACCTGTACGGTCTCGCCAAGCCGCAGCGTTCCGGCATCGGCGGTCTCCTGACCAGTGATCAGGCGGAACAGCGTGGTCTTGCCGGCGCCGTTGGGGCCGATCACGCCGACGATGCCGCCGCGCGGCAGCGTGAACGTCAGGTGGTCGAACAGCAGCGTCTCGCCGTAGCCCTTCTTCAGGTCGCGCGCTTCGACGACGATGTCGCCGAGCCGTGGGCCCGGCGGGATGTAGATCTCGACCTGGTCCAGGCGATCCCTGGTCTCCTGCGCCAGGAGATCCTCATAGGCGTTCAGGCGGGCCTTGCCCTTGGCCTGGCGGGCGCGTGGCGACAGTCGAATCCACTCGAGCTCACGCTGCAGGGTGCGTTGCCGGCGGGATTCGGTCTTGGCTTCCTGGCCGAGGCGCTGCTGCTTCTGGTCAAGCCAGCTCGAGTAGTTGCCCTGCCACGGGATGCCCTGGGCGCGATCGAGCTCGAGAATCCAGCCGGCGACGTTGTCGAGGAAGTAGCGGTCGTGGGTGATCGCGACGACCGTGCCGGCATAGTCCTTGAGGAACGTCTCGAGCCACGCCACCGACTCGGCGTCGAGGTGGTTGGTGGGCTCGTCGAGCAGCAGCAGGTCGGGCGACAACAGCAGCAGGCGGCACAACGCGACCCGACGCTTCTCGCCACCTGACAGCGTCGCGACGGCAGCATCGGGCGGTGGCAGCCGCAACGCGTCCATCGCCAGTTCGAGACGGCTGTCGAGATCCCAGGCGTTGGCGGCGTCGATCTGGTCCTGGACGCGGCCCTGTTCCTCGAGAATCTTGTCCATCTCCGCGGTCGAGAGATCCTCGCCGAACCGGGCGTTGATGTCGTCGAAGCGCTGCAACAGCGCGCGCAGCGGCGCCACCCCTTCCTCGACGTTGCCGCGCACGTCCTTGGTCGCGTCGAGCTGCGGCTCTTGCGGCAGGTAGCCGACCGTGGAGCCGGCCGCCAGGAACGCCTCGCCTTGAAACTGCGTCTCCACGCCCGCCATGATCCGCAGCAGCGTGCTCTTGCCCGAGCCGTTGTAGCCGAGAATGCCGATCTTGGCGCCGGGCAGGAACGACAGCCAGATGTCCTTCAGGACGACCTGGTCTGGCGGATAGACCTTGGTCAGCCCCTTCATCGTGTAGATGTACTGTGCAGCCATGCGGGGACGCGCGAACCGATCGGAAGAGGAGCCGGATGGCGCACCGGACATCGGCGCGCCAGCGGCGTGACGCGGGGTCAGGCCGGCCGCTAGTGTAGCAGCCGGGACCGACTACTCGCCGTCGATGACCCGCCCGAATGCGCCGAGCACGGACCCTTCTTCCTTGCCGCCCTTGCCGAACCCGGGGACGGCCTTCATGATCCGGTCGGCCATGCGGCTGAGCGGCAGCGACTGCAGCCAGACTCGCCCCGGACCGGTCACGGTGGCGAAGAACAGCCCCTCGCCGCCGAACAGCGCGGTCTTGACCTTGCCGACGAACTGCACCTCGTACTGCACGGTCGGCGTCAGAGCGACCAGGCAGCCGGTGTCGACCCGCAATGTCTCGCCGGCCTTCAGCTCCATCTGGGCCATCATCCCGCCGGCGTGCACGAAGGTCAGCCCGTCGCCGGTCAGCCGCTGCATGATGAAGCCCTCGCCGCCGAACAGGCCGACGCCGATGCGCTTCTGGAAGGCGATGCCGATCGCGACGCCGCGCGCCGCCGCCAGGAAGCTGTCCTTCTGACAAATCAACTCGCCGCCCAGCTCCTCGAGGTCCATCGGCAGGATCCGCCCCGGGTAGGGCGCCGCGAACGCCACCTTCTGGATGCTGCTGGTTGGATTGGAGAACGCGGTCATGAACAGGCTCTCGCCGGTCAGCAGACGCTTACCGGCTCCGAGCAGCGCGTTGAAGACCCCGCCCTGCCCCGGCGTCTGGTTGCTGCCGTCGCCGAAGATGGTGTCCATCTGGACGCCGGCGGTCATGTACATCAGCGTACCGGCCTCGGCCACCGCCGCTTCACCCGGGTCGAGTTCGACCTCGACGAACTGCAGGTCCTCGCCGACGATGCGGTAGGCGATCTCGTGGGCGCGGCGGCCGATCGGCGGCGGCGCACCGGACGCGCCCGGGGTCAGCGCGCCGAACAGCGCGGCGACCTGCGGCACGGTCCGGGCGGCCTCCCACTGCGACATGCCGCTGGTGAAGACCAGGGTTTCCGGCGTGACGCTGCCGGTGCGCACCCGCGCGACGAGGTCGTCCCACGCAATCGGGCCGACCGGAGCGTTGTCGATGGCGATGAACCACATGGTGAGGCTTTCTCGGGAGTCGGGAGTCGGGAGTCGTAGCCGTCGGACTTGTCGTAGCCGTCGGACTTGTCCGACGGTCTCCGCGCGGCGTCACGTCCCGGCCAGCGTCTCCGCTTCGAGGCGCGCGACGTCGTCGGACGACAGCGCCAGCAGGCGCGAGAGCTGCGTCAGGTACATCCGCTCGCCGGGCAAAACCTCGCTTTCACCATGGACGATGCCATACGCCAGGGCGTAGGCGAGGTGCCGCTGCTCGGGCGTGACGAACGCCACGGTAATCGACTCGAGTGACCGACGCGCCGTCAGTTCGCCGTCGACCAGCGCCTGGGCGCCGAGGTCGAGGGCACGTGTGCGGATCATCGCGGTCTCGTCGTCGGACAGTTCGCCATCGGCCCGGGCCGCGCTGACCGCGAGTTGAACCAGCGGCAGCAGGTCGGGCGGCACCGGCAGCACGGGGGCCGCGGCCGGCGAGATCGGCGTCGCTCCGGGGATCGGCGGGGGGACCAGCGGCGGGCCGCTGACAGTTGCCGGTGGGGTCGCCATGACGCCACGCGGCACCGCGGTCCCGCCAGCGTTCGACGACGGCGCCGGCACGCCGGTACCCGGCAGCGATGTGCCACTGCCCTGCTGCATCGCCTCCAGCGCGCCCCACACCAGACCCGCGGCCGTCACCAGGGTGCCGGGCGTCACCAGGCCGCGCGAGGCACGCCGCCCGCCGAGCGCCAGGTCCAAGATGCCGCCGGCACCCGATCGTCGCGACTTGCCGCCAAGGAAACTGCCGAGGAGCTGGCCGATGATGTGCTCGGGATTCATATTGCGCTGGTTACCCTCTACGAAGCAAAGCCTGAAGAGTTCAGCCACGCCCTGGCGTGGGTGACGTCGTCGCGCGAGAGTGCGTGCCCGCCGCGGGACCAGTACGCCGTGACGGTGGCGCCGGCTGAGGTCAGCAGATCGGCCAGGCGCCGGGCTTCGTTGACCGGGACGATGGGATCGGACTCGCCGGCGGCCAGGAATGCCGGCCGCCCGGCCAGCCTCGGCAGCGGCTCTGGCGCGAGCACGAACTGCGCGTGCAGTAACACCACCCCGGCAACGCTGTCGGGGTGCAGCAGCCACATCGCGTGCGCGATGTTGGCGCCGTTGGAGTAGCCGACCGCGACGAAGCGGTCGCGAGCACGGTCATAGGCGACTGCCGCCTCGTCGACCAGCGCCGACAACTCTCCGGCCCGCACTCGTTCGTCGTCGAGGTCGAAGCGACCCTCGGCGAAGCGGCGGAAGAAGCGAGGCATGCCCTGCTCGAG
>JACDAO010000101.1 GCA_013695405.1 Acidobacteriota bacterium
GCCCGATCCCGAGCAGCGCGTAGGGTAGAGCCCGGTAAACGCCGCTGCGGTTGAGGGCCAGCAACGCGCCGGCAGCGGCCACGCTGGCGGCGAGATAGACGAGGTCGATCCTGCCCGAGTAGAAGAGTGCGACGACCACGATCGCGACGAGATCGTCGACGATGACGGCGGCAGTCAGGAAAATGCGCAGGGCCACGGGCACGCGGCTGCCCAGGACCGCGATCACCGCGATCGCGAACGCCGTGTCAGTCGTGGTGGGAATGGCCCAGCCGGCGCTGAGGGGGCCCGGCGGCACGATCAGCAGATAGAGCAGCGCGGGGGCCAGCATGCCGCCGGCTGCCCCCGCGACCGGAAAAGCGGCGGCTCGGCGGCTCGACAGGCGTCCGGTGGTGAGTTCCCGCTTGATCTCGAGACCGACCACCAGGAAGAAGAAAGTCAGCAGCCCGTCGTTGATCCAGTCCCGCAGCGGCAGGCTGAACGAGACCCACCGGCGAAGAAGCCGAAAAACGTCTGCCACAGTCGCTTGAAGGCTTCGGCGGCGGGCGAGTTGGCGAGGCCGACGGCGAGCACGGACATGAGCATGAGCAACAAGCCGGTGGAGGGCGCCCAGCGCGCGAAGTCCAGGGCGGCCACCTGCAGCCGGTGGCCCGGCGAGCGCAGCATCGCCTCGGTCAGCGCCGCTTCGTCCCAGGGACCCTCGTAGCGTCGGCCGTTGATGAAGAAGGTCGGCGACACCAGGGCGCCGCTGCGGCGTGCGCTGTCCCGCTGCTGCTCGACCTTCTCGCGTGCCCGCCCGACGGCTTCCGAATGGTCCGGGTCCTGCGGCGGCAGGCCGAGCTCCGCCGCAATGCCGGGCAGGTCGTCGATTCTGAGCGCCGCCCCGCGCTTCATCAGCGAATCGTGGGCAGTCCAGTAGTCGCCGGTCTGCGCCGCGAATTCCGCAAGCTCGGCGGCCTTCAGGGCGTGCTCGTTTCCGGTGATCGGCCGCTGCCGGGAGACGTAGCGCAGGCGGCTGCCAAATCGGTCGCGCAGGTTGCCGATGATCTCGTGGGCGGCCTGGCAGTAAGGGCAGGAGAAGCTGCCGTATTCGACCAGGGTGATCGCTGCCGATTCCTCGCCGATGATGTGATCGTCGTGGTCGCTGACCAGCGGATCCAGCCGGGTGGGCGGGGGGGCGGTCATGCGGCCGGTATCCTCGGTTCGATGCCCACGGCCGCTGCCGTTGCCGTCGTCGCTGTCGTCGCCATTGCTGTCGTCGCCATTGCCGTCGTCGCCATCGCTTTCTGCCGCCGTCCGAGCCAGAGCGCATTGGCCAGCCACAGCGCCGAGATCGGCAGCGCGGCCACGGCAACGCCAACGGGTCCGGCACCCATCAGCCCGAGAAGCGTGTAGGACCAGCTGCCCGCCTGGTCTCCTGCGCGGTAGACGACGGTGTCGATGACACTCTTCGCCTTGTACTTGTCCTCTCTCGGCACGACGGTGAAGAGCAGTTCGCGCGTGGGCCGCGCGAGACCGAAGTTGCCGACTCGTCGCAGCACCTGCACGCCGACGAAGACCGCAAGCGTCGGGACCGCCGCAAGCGCGCCAAATCCCGCCAGAGTGCAGAAGGGCAGCACGGCCGCAGTGATCGCGACGCCGAACCTGCGCAGGAAGCGGCTGGTGACGAACAACTGGACCGCCAGGGTGAGGACATTGACGGCGAGGTCGACGCCGGCGAAGAAGGTCGTGCGGGTGGCGCGGTCGGGGAAGTAGTCGCGGACGATCGCCGCCTGCTGGAAGTAGAGGAACGTCGAGGTGATCGAATAGAGCAGGATGTACAGGCTGATGTTGAGCAGGTAGGGTGAGCGCAGCGTGTGGGTGATGCCGGCGAGCACGCTGCCGCCGATCGGGACCTCGGCGTCCCATTTGTCAGCCGCGTCGCTGCTTCCCCGGCCCCCTGGGGCCTCGACCGGCGTGTGCAGAACCGAGGTGAGTCGGGCCAGGCGGCGGACACTGAGGATCGCTACCAGAAGCAGCGCCGCAGACGCCAGCAGCAGCCATGTCGCGCCGATCCCGGCGGCGAGCGTCGCGGTCAGGCTCGAGCCGACGATGGCGCCGATGGTCGCCCCGGCCGCCAGGACTCCGAACAGCCGCTTGCCCTGTTCCGAATCGAAGACGTCCACCATCAGCGCCCAGAAG
>JACDAO010000162.1 GCA_013695405.1 Acidobacteriota bacterium
GGCACGCTCGAGGCGAACATCCGCGGCACGTACCTGTTGTTCGAGGCGTGTCGCCACGCCAAGTTGGTATCCGAAATCGTCTTCGCGTCGTCGGACAAGGCGTACGGCGAGCACGAGATCCTGCCGTACGACGAGGACGCGCCGCTGCAGGGCACCTATCCCTACGACGTGAGCAAGTCCTGCGCCGACCTGATCGCGAAGATGTATGCCAAGGCCTTCGGGCTGCCGGTGGCGATCACCAGGTGCGGCAACTTTTTCGGAGGCGGAGATCTCAACTGGAACCGGATCGTACCCGGCACTGTCCGGTCGATCCTCCGAGGCGTGCCGCCGGTGATCCGTTCGGACGGCTCGTTCATTCGCGACTACTTCTACGTGCGCGACGGCGCGGCGGTGTACATGTTGCTGGCCGAGGCTCTCGCCACTGACCCGAGCCTCAGGGGAGAAGCGTTCAATTTCTCCTACGAACAGCAAGTGTCGGTCAGCGAACTGGTGCAGATGATTTCGCGGCTGATGGACAGCCGCCTCGAGGCGGTCATCCTCAACGAGGCCAGCAACGAGATCCGCAAGCAGTTCCTCTCCGCGCGCAAGGCCCACGAGCGACTCGACTGGAAGCCGCTGTACTCGCTCGAGAGCGGCCTGGGCGAGACCATCGACTGGTACCGGCGCCTCCTGGGAGAGTCGGCGTGAGCCTCGATCGCTGTCGTGCCTGCGGGGGCAGCACCATGTTCCCGGTACTCGATCTAGGCCTCACGCCGCTGGCTAACTCCATCGTTCGGGAGGCCGACGCGCCGCACGAGCGCTTCCCCTTGAAGGTCGTCGGCTGCCAGGACTGCTCGCTGGTCCAGCTCACCGACCTGGTGCCACCCGAGCGTCTCTTTCGCACGTATACGTACTTCTCATCGAACTCGGACGAGATGGTCGCGCACGCGCGCACGCTGGTCGGCCGGCTCGTACAGGAACGCGGCTTGGGCCCCGACTCGTCCGTCTTCGAGATCGCCAGCAACGACGGGTACCTGCTGCAGCACTACGTGGCGGCCGGGGTGCCGGTGCTGGGCATCGAGCCGGCCACCAACATCGCCGAGGTGGCCCGCGAGCGCGGGATCGACACCATCTCAGAGTTCTTCGGCGCGACGTTTGCCGCGTCGCTGGCAGCTGGGGGCCGGCGGGCCGACGTCGTGCACGCCAACAACGTGATGGCGCACGTGCCAGACATCCGTGGCTTCGTCGCCGGCTTGCGGCATGTGCTGAAGCCTGATGGCGTAGCCGTCATCGAGGTGCCGTACGTCCGCGACTTCGTCGAACGCTGCGAGTTCGACACGATTTACCACGAGCACGTCTTTTATTTCTCGCTGACGGCGCTGGTCCGCCTCTGTGCGGCCGAGGGCCTAGCCGTGACCGACGTCGAGCGGCTCCACATCCACGGCGGCTCCCTGCGTCTGTTCATCACGCATCGCGGCAACCCGTCGCCGCGGGTACAGGCGCTGGTCGACCAAGAGCAGGCGCTCGGCGTGATCCTGCCTGAGTACTACGCCTCGTTCGCGCAACGGGTCGACGCGTTACGGGATACCGTCGTCACGCTGCTGCGGCATCTGCGTGCCGGCGGCGCGACTGTGGCGGCTTACGGAGCGGCGGCGAAGGGATCCACGCTGCTGAATTACTTCGGCATCGACGCCTCGATGCTCGACTTCGTTGCCGACCGCAGTGTCCACAAGCAGGGGCATTACATGCCCGGCGTCTGCGTGCCCATCGTCGCGACGGACGAACTGACGGCTCGCCGGCCAGACTATACGTTGCTGCTGGTGTGGAACTTCGCCGGAGAGGTGCTGCGCCAGCAGGACGCGTACCGACGCGCGGGTGGACGATTCATCGTGCCGATCCCGCACGTGCAGGTGCTCTAGCGTGCGGTTCGATCCGACGGCCGTCCACGGCGCCTGGCTCATCGCGGCGGAGCCGAGGGTCGATCACCGCGGCGCCTTCGTCCGTTTGTCGTGCGAGCGCACGCTGGCCGAACACGGCCTGGCGGGACATTTCCCCCAGACCAGCCTCTCGATCAGCCACCGACGCGGCACGCTGCGGGGCATGCACTACCAGGCGGCCCCGCATGGCGAGGTCAAGCTGGTGCGGTGTGTTCGCGGCCGTATCCAGGACGTCATCGTCGACCTGCGTCCGACATCGCCGACCTATATGCGCTCGGCGTCATTCGAGCTCTCGGCCGACAACCAGCGTGCGCTCTACATCCCGGAGGGGTGCGCGCATGGCCTGCTGACGATCGAGGACGACTGTCACGTGATGTACCAGATCAGCGTCGAGCACGTGCCGGCGGCGGCGCGCGGGGTGCGATGGAACGACCCGGCGTTCGGCATCACCTGGTCGTTCGCGCCCATCGAGCTGGCGGCGCGCGATGCCGAGTACCCGGACTACCAGCGATGAGGCCACGAGTGCTCGTCACAGGCGCAACCGGCTTCATCGG
>JACDAO010000461.1 GCA_013695405.1 Acidobacteriota bacterium
GCGATGGCCGGTCTGCTGATCGTCGGCGTCGTGATCGCCTCACGCTGGTCGGCGCGCGACGACGACGTCATCGTCGTCGGATCGAAGAACTTCGCCGAGCAGCTGATTCTCGGCGAACTGGTGGCGCAGGTGATCGAACGCGACACCTCCTTGCGTGTCGACCGGCGACTCAACCTGGGTGGCACGTTGATCTGCGATCGGGCGCTGCTGGGCGGCGACATCGACGTCTACGTCGAGTACACCGGCACGGCCCTGACGGCGGTATTCAAGCAGCCGCTGCAGGGCTCACGCCAGGCGGTCATCGACGCGGTCCGTCAGGCCTACGCGCGCACAGGCCGGACCCTGCTCCCGGGACTCGGCTTCGACAACACCTTCGCGATGCTGGTCCGCGCCGCTGATGCCCGAGCACTCGGCCTGCGCACGATCGACGACGCGGTGGCGAAGGCGACCAGCTGGCGCGCCGCGTTCGGGTACGAGTTCCTCGACCGGCCCGACGGCTTCGCCGGCCTGGCGGCGGCGTACGGCTTGAGGCTGGCCGCGCCGCCCCGGGCGATGGACCTGTCGCTGACGTACCGGGCGTTGGCCTCCGGTCAGGTCGACCTGATTGCCGGCGACGCCACCTCGGGGCTGATTGCGGCGCTCGACCTGGTGGCGCTCGAGGACACGCGGCACTACTTCCCGCCCTACGACGCGGTGCCGGTGGCGCGCGCCGAGATGCTGCTGCGCCATCCCGAGGTGCGCCGCGCCCTCGAGACACTTGCCGGACGCGTTTCGGTGGAGGCGATGCGGGCAATGAACCAGCAGGTGGAGGCCGGACGACAGGAGCCGGCCGCGGTCGCCCGCGCGTTCCTGGCCCGCGGCCCCGGGCCGACGTGACGGCGCCGGACAGCAGACCGAGTGGCGGACGGTTCCTGCTGCGACTGGCGGCACCGTACTGGCGCTCGCTGGCGGTCACGGGCAGCGCAGGGGCAGCGGGCCGGGCAAGCGAAGACGAGGCCTGGCGGTGTCGTAGCCACCGACGAGGCCCGACACGATCCGGGCGGCTTCACGCGGCACCGCGCCAATGATCACTTCGCGCATCGGCCGATCGAGCTGCAGCGTGAAGGCGTCTTGCATCTGCTCGAAGACCCCGGCCCCGCCAGACGCGAGAAATTCGGTGGTGACCACCGACAGCCGCGTCTCTGGCGGCATCGGCCGTCCCTCGCGGAGCAGCACCACGCGCACCGTGCCGGCCTCGCATCTGGCCGTCGCCTCGAGGCCCGACAGCATCGGCGCCGTTCCGCGGCCGAGGCCCCGCGCCAGCGCGTCGGCCAGCGTGCCCGCCGTCAGCGAGGCGGTGGCGGTGACGCTGTCGAACGGCACCAGTTCGTACATGTCGCCGTACGTCACCGGTCCGGGGCGCAGATCGGCGCGCGTCCCCGAGGCGTTGTACACGGCGACGTCGGCGCCAGGCGTCGCGGCCCGCAGCAGATCGACCACCAGGTTGCTGGCCGGCGATTCCTCGCGCGAGGAGTGCCAGTACCGGGTGGTCACGGTCACGCCGAGTAGCTGTTCGCGGCGCGCCTGCGCTCGGGCGATGTCGGCCCGCAATGCCGTCGCCACCCGATCGTCGTAGCGCACCGTCCGCGACTCGTACGGCGCCGGCCGGCAGGCGTCGGCCGCCCACGAGTCGATGTCCTGCGACGTGCGCCCGTTGCAGACCAACTGCGGCGGCGAGATGTGGACCGTCCTGACCCGCCCACTCCGGGTGTCGACGATCAGGTCGGCCCGCGAGAACGCGCGCCCTTCGTTGAACGCCTGGACGATGACGACCCCGTTGACGCGATGGGCGATCGCCTGGTGGCTGTGGCCCGCGGCAATCACGTCGACCAGTCCCGGCGGCAGCGCACGCGCCAGCTGAAACACTTCGCTCTGCGCCGTGCAGTTGCCGAGGTCGTCGGGATCGACGAAGGTGTGACAGCGCCCGCCGGCGTGGGCGAGGACGACGATGGCAGTGGCGCCCTGCTGCCGCAGCCGCTCGGCCTCGGGCACGATCGCCTCGAGCAGTGGCCTCACCTGCAGGCGCACCAGGTTGCGCGGGTCCGTGGCGCCCGGGGTGGTCGTGGTGGTCACACCGATCAGGCCGATCTCCACGCCCGCCACCGTGACCACGGTGGACGGACGGATGTTCGGCGGGGTCCAGGCGCGGCCGTCACGAGTGCGCAGGTTCGCTGCCAGGAACGGGAAGCGGGCCTCTCGGGCCCTTGCCTCGATCACCCCGGTGGGGTTGTCGGCGTCGGTGCGCGGCACGGTGCTCGGGCCAACCGGGCCGAAGTCGAACTCGTGGTTGCCGATCGCCACCGCGTCGTAGCCGAGCGTGTTGTAAGCGCGCACCACCGCCTGCCCCTCGGACAGGTTCGATTCCAGCGTGCCCTGCCACATGTCGCCGGCGTCGACCAGCAACACGCCGCCGCGATCGGCGCGCCGCAGCTCGCGCAGGATCTGAAGGTGGCCGGATAGCCACGACAGCGCCTCCACGCGGCCGTGCAGGTCGGTGGTCGCGACGACCGAGATGGTGGTGAACGAGCCCGGCGAGGCAGTGGGCTCAGCCGGCCGTGAGGTCGGCGCGCAGGCCGCGGTCAGACATAACAGCAGCAGCCCCCGGCGCACCGCACGACTGTAGCAGAGCCTGCCGCGCGATCAGGCGTCAGGCCTCGGGCGCCGGGCATCAGGCACGCGTAGCGGCCGGACTTGTCCGGCCGACGCGAGTTCCACAGGCGACGCAGACCGTCGGACGAGTCCGACGGCTACCCCCAGCCCCCCAGCCCCCCAGCCCCAGCCGCCAGGTGTGTCAGGCGAGCAGTTGCCGAACAACGGTGCCGTGGACGTCAGTGAGGCGGAAGTCGCGGC
>JACDAO010000178.1 GCA_013695405.1 Acidobacteriota bacterium
CTCGAGACGGTCAAGGATCTGCCGAAGAAGGCCGTGCTCGATGCGTTCACCTGCGTAGAATGCGGACGCTGCCAGGAGAACTGCCCGGCCTTCGCCACCGGCAAGCTGCTCAACCCGAAGACCTTGATCCTGCAGAACGAGGCGGCGTTGCTGGAGGGCCGGCAATCGACCAAGTTGAGCGACCTCTACGATCCCGGCGTGCTGTGGCAGTGCACCACCTGCGGCGCCTGCGAGGACGTCTGTCCGGTGGGTATCGAGCACACGCCGGTGATCATCGGCGCGCGACGAGGCGAGGTCAGCAACGGCGATGCGCCGGAGTTCCTGCCGCCGGTCTACAACAACCTCGAACGACGCGGCAACATCTGGGGCCTCGGGGCCGACCAGCGGCAGAAGTTCGTGACCGCGGCCGGCTTCGAGACCTTCGATCCGCGAAAGCACGAGTACTTGCTGTGGCTCGGCTGCGCCGGATCGTTCGAGGCCGATTTCCAGAAGTCGCTGCGCGCGCTGGCCGAGATCCTGCGCGCCAGGGGCAAGACCTTCGGTGTGTTGTCCAAGGAGCGCTGCAACGGCGACGTCGCCAAGCGGACCGGCAACGAATACCTGTTCCAGGAACTGGCGACGCAGAACGTCGACGACCTCAAGGCCGCCGGCGTGACGCAGGTGGTGACCTCCTGTCCGCACTGCCTGAAGACGCTGGGGCACGACTACCAGCAGTTCGGCTTCGAGGGCAAGGTGATGCACTCGTCGGTGCTGATCGACGCACTGACGCGAGACGATCGTCCGGTCGACCTCGAGCACGAGTCGGTGACCTTCCACGACCCGTGCTACCTCGGACGCTACGCCGGCGAACACGAAGCGCCGCGCGCGCTGCTCGAGCGCTACGGCGGTGACGTGTCCGAGCCGGTCCGCAACAAGGACAATCCGTTCTGCTGCGGGGCCGGCGGCGGCCTGCTGTTCGAGGAGCACGAGTCGGGCAGGCGGATCAGCCAGACCCGTTTCGAGCAGCTGCAGGCGACCGGTGCCAACACCATCGTGATGGGCTGCCCGTTCTGTACCGTGATGCTCAAGGGCGCCAGTGCCAGCACGCCGGGCTCAGACGTCCAGATGGTTGACCTGATGACGTGGACCGAGGGACGGCTGCGCAAGGCCGGCGCGGTCGGCGTGACCTCGTCGGCGACCGAGGCCGCGCCGGAGTGACCGACCGGCCAGCGTGGGCAGCATCCGCCGTCAGGCGTCATCAGGCGGCGCTGATTCCGCTGGCGCTCGTGCCGCTGATTGCCGCCCTGGGCCGGACCTGGCGACTGGTCAGCGAGGGTGCCAACGCGTTCGAACGTCTGGCGGCATCGGGGCAGCCGCCGATCATCGCGGTCTGGCACGGGCGACTGCTGCCGGGCATCCTGTTCTGGCGCGACCGCGGCATCGTCGTGATCATCAGCGAGAACTTCGACGGCGAATGGATCGCGCGGGTGCTGGCACGTTTCGGGTTCGCCGCAGCGCGAGGGTCGTCGTCACGTGGCGCCGTCAAGGCGCTGGTCGGGCTGAAGCGGGCGCTGGCGGAGGGGCGCGCCACCGCAGTCACTCCGGACGGTCCGCGCGGACCGGCCGAGCAGGCGCAAGCCGGCGTGATCTGGCTGGCGAAAGCCACCGGACGGGCGATCCTGCCGTTCCACATCGAAGCCTCAGCGGCGTGGACGTTGCCCAGCTGGGATCGGGCGATGATCCCGAAACCATTCGCACGGGTGGCCATGGCCGTCGGGCCGCCGTTTTTGGTCGCGCCGGATGTCGACGATGCCGGGCTCGAGCAACGTCGCCTCGATCTCGAAGTGGAGTTGCGCCGCCTGCGTGGCCGCGCGCTCGACCTGCTGGTGCAGCCTGCGGCCGGTCGGCTGTAGCCTGTCCAGTCGCCTGACTGCCCGTATGCTCCTGTTCTTCTCGCCTCGATTCCTCGACCACCTGACCCCCGCCGGGCATCCCGAGTCGCCGGAACGCGCCGACATCCTGCGCGCCGCTGCCCTGCGTGCCGCCACGCTCGGCATCGACCTGCGCGAGCCTGGGCCGGTGTCGGACCGGGACATCCTCGGAGTCCACGACGCGGAGTACCTGGCGCAGCTGTCGGCGACCCGGGGACGGGCCGTCGCGCTGGACGCCGACACGTTCACGTCACCCGACTCGTTCGACGTGGCGCGGCTGGCGGCGGGCGCCGCCTGTGACGCCGCCCGTCACGCGATCCTGCACGAGGCGCCGGCACTGGCGCTGGTGCGACCTCCGGGTCATCACGCGGAGCGCGACCGGGCCATGGGCTTCTGCCTGCTCTCGAACGTGGCGATCGCCGCCGCCGCCGCGCGCGCGGCCGGCGTGGCACGGGTCGCCGTGCTCGACATCGACGTCCATCACGGCAACGGCACCCAGTGGGCCTTCTACGGCGCGCCCGAGGTGCTGGTCGTCAACACGCACCAGTTTCCGTTCTATCCCGGGACCGGTGCCGCCACCGAGACCGGGCACGGGGCCGGCGAGGGCTTCACGCTCAACGTGCCGCTCGAGGCCGGCGCCAGCGACGCCGATCACGCGTACGTCTGGAACCAGGTCATCGACCCCGCGCTGGAGCGCTTCGCCCCAAGCCTGCTGCTCGTCTCGGCCGGGTTCGACGGCCACGCCGCCGACCCGCTCGGTGCCCAGCGCATGAGCACTGACGGGTATCGTGCCTGGCTGACCGCGATTCGCGCGCGCGCGGCCCGCAGTTGTCGCGATCGACTGGCGGTCGTCACCGAAGGCGGTTACGACCTGCAGGCACTGCGCGCCTGCCTGGACGCCACCGTCGACGTGCTGCACGGATCGGCCGCCAGCGACACCACGTGGCGCGATGCCAGTGGCGACGACCGCCGCGGCCGCACCGCGGCCGCGCTGCTGCAGGACCACCCGCGCCTGCGCCGCCCTCAGTCCTGAGGCCCCAGGCCTGAGCCTGCGACCTGACGGTTCCGCGCCGGACAAGTCCGGCGCCTACGGACGCAACCCGTCGTTGATCGCCTTGATCGCGGCGATGTCGAATTTCGGCTTGCGGTCGTATGTCAACAGCCCGTTGATCTCCTGCTCGACGTCGGTCAACTGGGTGTAGCAGACACCAATCACCCGCGGCACCTTGCGGATCGCCTCGTACAGCCCCCGCAGGCGAGCCAGCGCGTCGTCCGCAGTCTTCTCCACACCGGAGTAGCCCCAGGCACCCTCCGGGACCGGCGACCCCGGCATCCGGTAGGCGATGCCGCCGAACTCGGACAGGAAGATCGGCGAGCCGTTGTACTCGAAGCCGGGGACCAGCGCCGCCCGTCCGTTGTCGGGGATGCGTGCCTGTGGGTTGTCGAGCACCTGATACTTGCGCAGGAAGTCGTCGCCGGTGCGCGCGTAGTCGTGGATCCCGAACAGGTCGGTGGTGTCGACGTGCTCCCAGCCGTCGTTCTCGATCACCAGGCGGGTCGGATCGACCGACTTGGTCAGCATGTAGTTCGCCTTGAGATGCATCTGCTGGCGGACGTCGCGCAGGTTCGGCGTGCCCCAGCTCTCGTTGATCGGAATCCACATGATGATCGACGGGTGGTTGACGTCGCGCTCGATCACGTCGAGCCACTCGCGCGTGAAGCGGGCCACGTACTGCTCGTCGAACAGGTACGCGTTGGCCATCTCGCCCGAGACCAGGAAGCCGAGCTTGTCGGCCCAGTACAGAAACCGCGGATCCTCGACCTTCTGGTGCTTGCGCGCGCCGTTGAAGCCCATCGCCTGCATCGTCTTGATGTCGAACTGGATCGCCTCGTCTGAGGGCGGCGTCAGCAGTGAGTCGGGCCAGTAGCCCTGGTCGAGCACCATCCGCAGGTACAGCCGGCGGCCGTTGAACTGCAGTCCTGTCGCGTCGACGGCGACCTGCCGGTAGCCGTAGTAGGTGTGAACACGGTCGAGGACGTCGGCACCGCGCAGCACTTCCAGCGTGACGTCGTACAGATTGCCCTGGCCGATGTACCACTGGCGCGGGTCGCTCACCGCCAGGCCGAGACCGACCCGGCTGCCTTCGGCCTTCGCCTCGCCGCGCGCCACCTCGGCGCCGCCGAAACTGACGATGGCGCGCAGCGTCAGGTCGTCGGCGGGCCGCACCAGCTTGCCGTCGAAGCGGACCGCGCCGTCCATCGACGACGAGATCCGCACGCTGCCCAGGTAGCTGTCGCCGACCGCTTCGAGCCAGACCGACTGCCAGATGCCGCTGGTACGTGTATAGA
>JACDAO010000182.1 GCA_013695405.1 Acidobacteriota bacterium
GCCTGATGCCGCCGGACAAGTCCGGCGGCTACAAATACGACAAGCGGCTACAAATACGACAAGTCCGGCGGCTACAGATCGGCGCCTGTCGCTGCCGGCAGGTCTGGGTGGCTGTGCTTCTTCCGGCTGAACAGCGGCCACAGCAGCGTCAGCGCCGCGAGCACCAGGAACAGCAGCGAGAGCGGGCGCGTGACGAACACCGAGATGTCGCCTTCCGAGAGCGCCAGCGCGCGACGCAGGTTCGACTCGGCCATCGGACCGAGGATCAGCGCCAGCACCAGCGGCCCCATCGGGAAACCATGTTGCCGGAGCAGGAAGCCGAGGATGCCCGCCGTCACCGCGGTCCAGACGTCGCCCGTGGACTGGTTGAGCGCGTAGCTGCCGCCCAGGCTGACCGCCAGCACGGTGCCCCACAGATACTGGTCGCGAATTCGCAGGATATTCGTGAGCACCCGTGCGCCGAGCAGGCCCCACACCAGCGTGATCAGCGACGCCATGAAGACCAGCGCGACGATCGTGACCACCAGATCCGGACGGTTCCGGAACAGCAGCGGGCCCGGCTGCAGGCCGTGCATCAACAGCGCGCCAATCAGCACCGCGCCAGCGGAGTCGCCCGGGACGCCGAGTGCCAGCGTGGTCACCAGCGACCCGCCGATGCCAGCGTTGGCGCCGGTGGTCGCGGCGATCACGCCTTCGAGCGAGCCCTTGCCGAACGCCTCCGGCGTGCGCGAGAAGCGGCGGCTTTGATCCCACGCCAGGATGGCGCCGACGTCGGCCCCCGCGGCCGGCATGACGCCAATCCAGATACCCATCAGCGACCCGCGGATCGCGTGCGACACCAGCGGGCGCGCCTCCGCCAGGGTCGGCAGCATCCCCGACGTCTGGGTGGACGCGTCGAGTTGCTGGCGCGCCGGGCCGGCCATCTGCGTCAGCACCTCCGCGATGCCGAACAAGCCGACCATCACCGGGATGAACGACACGCCGTCGAGCAGCTCCGGCTGGCCGAACGTGAAGCGCGGATAACCGGTAATCGAATCGAGGCCGATCACCGCGAGCAGCAGGCCGACGATGCCCATGGCCAGGCCTTTCAGCATCGACCCGCCAGACACGCCGACGATCGTGCTGAGTCCGAACACCGCCACCGCGAAGTACTCGGCGGGGCCGAATCGCAGCGCCAGGCCGGAGAGCGGCAGCGCCGCCACCAGCAGGACGACGAGGCTGAGGAAGATGCCGAAGAACGCGCCGATCGCATTGAGGCCGAGCGCGAGTCCGGCCCGGCCTTGTCGCGCCAGCGGATAGCCGTCCCAGGTCATCGCAATCGAGGCCGGCGTCCCCGGCGTGTTGAGCAGGATCGCCGGCACGCCGCCGCTGAAGATGGCCGAGACCAGCAGGCCGAGCAGCATCGCCATTGCCTGATCCGGCTCGACCCAGAACGTGAACGGCGTCAGCACCGCCAGGCCCATCGTCGCCGTGAAGCCAGGCAGACTGCCGAACAGCACCCCGAGCCCGACGCCGACGAACACGTACAGCCACGCGTCGGGCGACAGCAGCGGCGGCAGCAGGAGCAGCAGATCCGGCATCGCTAGAACCTCACCCCGAGCCCGCGTTCGAACAGCGTCTGCAGTGCGGCTGCCATCAGCACGGCGGCGATCGTCGCGCCGGTCCAGCGCACGCCGGTCAGGCGCAGGAACGTCAGCAGGATGACGCCGGTGAGGACACCGAACGGCACCACGCGCCAGAGCAGGGCGTACAGCAGCAGCAGCAGGATCGTCGCTGGTATCGCCAGATGGTGGCGGACGCGCGGTACGGCGCCTTGCCCGGGCCTGCGCACCAGCAGGCAGCCGACCAGCACCAGGGCCAGGCCGAGCACGCGAGGCACCAGCGCCGGGCCCGGCACGCCGTTGTTCCCGGGGGGATAGCCGATCGTCGCCAGCAGCACGGACGCGGCCAGCACCAGCAGCACGATCGCGGCGGCGCGCGGGCCTCGCATCAGCTCACGAACCCGAACTCGCGCACCAGTTTCGCGTAGCGGGTCGTCTCGGAGCGGACGAAGCCGCGGAACTCGACCGCGTTCATCGGCTGCACGTCCAAACCCGCGGTGCGGCAGTACGCCAGGAACGACGGCTCCTGGAAGGCGCCGAGCACCTCGCGCTCGAGACGTGCCAGCCGTGGCGGGGCGACGCCTCTCGGCGTCATGAAGCCACCCCAGGCCTCGAAATGCAGGTCGAGCCCGACGTCCCTGAAGGTCGGAACCTCGGGAAAAATCGGCGACGGTCCGTCGCCCATGATGCCGAGCAGTCGCACCGCCCCTCCGCGGACAAGTGCCTGAACTTCCGGGACCGCGGCCATCACCGCGTCGATGTGCCCGCCCAGCAACGCGGTCGTGGCCGGGCCAGACCCCGGGAACGGCGCGAACACGAAGCTCCGTCCCACCTGGCGGCCGAGCGCGAGGATGCCGAGGTGCCAGACGCTGAGCGGTCCCGCCGATCCCATCGCTATGCGGGCGCCGCCGCGCGCCGCGGTGACGAACTCCTGCAGCGTCCGGTAGGGTGATGCGGCCGGCACCGCCAACGCCGCGGGCGCGCGATGGTGCC
>JACDAO010000200.1 GCA_013695405.1 Acidobacteriota bacterium
GCAAGGGCAACCCGCACCAGATGGGCGCCCGGGCCGATTCGACTGATCCTGCGGCCGAACCGTCCCGTCGCGCCATCCCATACGCCCTGCGACAGGGCCAGCGCATCCGGCGCCCTGCCCTCACGAACGGCGCGAAGGTACTGGTACCGCGCGTACGCGGTCGACCTGCCAACCAGCCGTCGTGCTCGCGCCGCACCTTCCTTGAGAGAGCGAAGCCTCCGCGCAAGGAGGAACAGGTTCCTGCAGTCGTAGTAGTACCACTGCGCCATGCCTTCGCGGCGGAATGAACTCCCGCCCTTGTGCCGAGCCAGCACATCGCCGACCGCCCCCACTCGCCAGCCTCGGTCCAACGTCCTCAAGCAGTAGTCCGTTTCCTCGTGCTGCAGGAAGTACTCGGGCCATAACAGCCCGACGTCGGCAAAGACGTCCCGCGACACGAACATCGCACAGCCCATCACCACGTCCACGCACCGGACCGCGCCAGGCGCTACCTCCACGGACTGGAAGATTGCACTGCTGTGCGGCGGGCAGAACGCAAACGCCGTCGGCATGAGCAGGTCCGGTTCGTCCATGTACGAGATGCCAGGACCGACGATGCCGAAGCCGGCGGCACCGACCTGGAGGAGACGCTCCAGTAACCCCGAAAGCACCACCATGTCGTTGTTGAGTAACAGCACCCAGGCGGCACCGCGGTCCAGCGCATGCCTGATGCCGATGTTGTTCCCCGCGGAGAAGCCGAGATTGTCCCCGTTGACGAGCACCGTGCACCACGGGAACTCACGCCGCAGTGCCGCCGACTTCTGCTCCTCACCGCCGTTATCAACGACCACGACGTTCACGCCGCGCCAGGCAGCATCCTGAATCGATTGGAGGCACACACGCGTGTCATCCCAGCCTCTGTAGTTGAGGATGACGATCCAGACGTGGTCCACCCGATCCCCACAAGGCTCAGCGGCATCTGCCATCAGCGCTCGCCCCCCGCGGAACGTGCCGCGACCACAACGAACTGGTACGCGTACAGTTCAGGCCACCACCGCGCAGACCATCGCAGCAACTTGCGCCGATACCAACTTGCGGCAATGACACGTTCCACCCGAGGTGGGACCGGGCGGTACTCATGGAGGCCCAGCGTCTGGCCCCACGACACCACGACGAGGCCATGCGCTGCCAGGAAGCTCGTCAGCGATGCGCGAGTGTAAAAGCGTACGTGAGTGTCGTCGAACAGTCCGTGGCTACGATAGGGGAAGCGGCCGCGGAGAACTTCCCACCGCGCCGTCCAGTGGGCGATGTTCGGCAGCGACATGATGACCCGGCCCTCGGGACGCAGGAGCGTCATTACGGTCGTCATGAACGCATCGCGGTCGACCACGTGTTCCAGCACGTCAACCAGGAGAGCAGAGTCGAAGTAACCGAGTGTGCCCTCCGACACGATATCTTCCACGTAGCCGCAGTGCACCTGTCGGCATCTGCCGCTCGCCACGGCTGCGGCTGCGGCATTCGGTTCCACGGCCAGAACTTCACAGCCACGTGCCTCCAGACGCTCGGTCAGATACCCGGTGGCGCAGCCAATCTCGACGACCCTGGTCCCGGGACCTACGAGCGCAAGCACCTTCTCGTGGGACTCATCGGGATCGGGATTGTATTGGGTGTACTTTGCTTCCTGCATCGAGCGTTCAGTCACGGCTCCCGGCCTGCTCACGCGTCAGGAGCGCAGGCGCGCCGCGGCGTTCGTGGCAACGAGCGACGGCTCGTCGGCGCCTGCTTCGAATTCCAATGACGGCATTTCGAAGGCGAGGAATGCCACCCCGAACGGGCTCACGTTCTCCTCGATCCTGAGCATCGCGGCGGGCATGGCAAGGACGTGCATCGTCATGGTTGCGGCCGTTGCGGCGTGGAACTCCACCAGGTACTGCCCCTGTGCGAGGTTGGCCGTGAACGCAAATCTGACGCCGACGCGCTCGCCGGCCAAAAAGTCCCTGACCGCCAGTCCGAGCGAGGCCGAGTTGGCTGCCGCTACCTTGATCCCGGATGCGCCGTCGTAAACAATGAGCCCGAAGGACACATCGAGCGCCGCGGCATTGAACAGCACTTCTGCCGAGAAGGACAGGTGCTCTCCGGGAACCGCCGAGCGCACCACCTGGCCCGCGTGGTTCTCGAGACGAGAGTACGTGAGTACGGCGGTTGCATCAGCCGGGTCGGCGTTCTTCGACCCACCCTGATCCCCCAGGTAGAACTCGACGGCGTCGCCGGTGGAGCCCAGGACCCCCGTGCTGCCCGCACGCAACACCAGAACCCGATCACAGAGATCTACGACCGCGGGGAGGTTATGTGACACGAACGCGATGGCCGCGCCCTGCCGCTTGAACTCCTTCATGCGACGGATGCATTTCTCCTGGAACGACATGTCGCCGACACTGAGAACCTCGTCGATGATCAGCACGTCTGGATCAAGGTGCGCCGCGATGGCGAAGCCGAGGCGCGCATTCATGCCGGACGAATAGCGCTTGACCGGCGTGTCGACGAACGCCCCGACGCCTGCGAAGTCGATGATCTCCTCCTCGCGCTTCGAGATCTCCTTACGACTCATACCCATGATCGAGCCCTGCAGATAGATGTTTTCCCGACCGGTCAGGTC
>JACDAO010000210.1 GCA_013695405.1 Acidobacteriota bacterium
GGCCGAGAGTTCCGCGTTGGCCAGCGGCGCGAGCGCCGGGTCGGTCAGGCCCTCGTTGTCGACCCAGATGTTGAAGCGGCTCTGCGGCGCCACGCCGTAGTCCTTCACCAACGGGTTGCCCGAGGGCAGCAGATAGGTCACGCGCACCTGCGCCGTCTGCGTGTTCGGGTTCTGGATCAGATAGAACAGGTTGAAGTTGAAGAACGTCGCCCCCTCGGCGAAGTACCACTTCGTTGCCGTGCGGGTCAGGATGCCGCGCTCGGCGTGGCTGCCGTAGCCGGTCTGGTCCCACGTCATCGTGCGGTCCACGACCACCTGGACGTCAGCCTCCACCAAAGTCGAGAACTCCGCGGCCTCCAGGCCGGCGAGGCCTTCGACATCGATCGTCGTGCGCTGCATCGGCGGCAGCACGCGGTAGTCCCGGATGGTCGTGCCATCGCCCTTCTGGAAGCGGGTCAGCACCAGCGCCGGCGCCTGCGTCGGATTGGCGATGGCGAGCCGCGTGTCGAAGAACGTGCCGGTGGCGCCTTCGGCGAGATACGTGATCACGAACCCGCGGGGATGCGTGCCGTCCTGCTGTTCCTGGAGATTGGTCCGGCCGTCGGCGTCGGGATCGTCGCCGGGGCCGTTGCCGGGCCCGCCCGAGAAGGGGTTCAGCCCGTAGCGGGTTTCAAACTCGTTGGTGAGTCCGTCGCCGTCGGCGTCACCGGTCGGCGTCAGCGTCGGTGTGGACACCGCCGCGGTCGCCGAGTTGTTCGCCGGAGTCGGATCGGCCGTCGCGCTGATCACCGTGGCGGTGTTGGAGATGGTCGCGGCCGCGCCGGCGCTCGCGCTCACCGCAGCCACGAGCGTGATCGTCGAGCTGCCCCCGGCCGCAAGCGTGCTGTAGCTGATCGTGCGCGCGTTACCAGCCCCGCCGCAGACGCCGCCGTTGGTGGCCGAGCAGGTTGTCGATGGCTCCGCCAGAGCGATTGCCTTCTGCCGGGTCGCGTCGGCGTCGGCCTCGAGCGCCCTGCGGCGCGCCGGATCCTGCTCGATCGCGGCGAGCGCGCGCAGCAGCAGGCTCCTGCAAGTTAGCGCTTCCATGAAGTCGGCCTTGATCGACAACGCCGTGTCGGCGGCGGCCAGGCCCTCGATCAGGTGCTTCGATGACGACGACGCGTTCTTCGAAGGGCTGAAGCGCGGAGCGAACGGATTTCTGCGGAAGGACGTAAGCCCCAGAGAACTCAAAGCGGCGATCTCGACGGTCATGCGAGCGAACGGTACTGAAGCCGGCGGTCACCGAGACAGCCCGGTTGCAGCTGGCCCGTTCGGCTCCGCAGTTCGAAAGCGCGGAGCTGCCCGCTCCACTGACTCCGCGCGAGACGGAGGTGTTGCGGCTGATGGCCGCTGGTCTGAGCAACCGCGAGGTCGCGGCAGCGTTTGGCACGGGCGAGGCCCCAGACAAGTCGCAGGTGTCGAGCATCATGTCGAAGCTTGGCGTCCGCGATCGCGTCCGGGCCGTGCTGCGCGCGTTGGAGAAGGGGTATCTGTAGCGGGCGGTCCCTGTGTCGCAGGTTGGGCCGCCGCCGCTCGAGGAAGTGTTCCTGGTCAGCGAGGCCGAGATTCTGGAATCGGCTCGACTGCTGAGCCGGTTTTAGCCTTCACATCGTAGGATCCTGTCCGGAGGATATCCATGCGTCGTGTGTCCCTGTCTGTTGCGTGTGTGACCTGTGTCCTGACCCTTGCCTCGACCACCCTGTCTGCCGACGTCCGCAGCGATCAGCGCGTCAGGTTCCAGCTTGGCGGCGCGATCGGAAAGCTCGTCAACATGTTCGGCGGCAAGGGCGCGCGCGAAGGCGTGACCTCGATGGTGGCCGTCAAGGGCAATCGCAAGGTGACGATGTCGGATTCCACCGGGCAGATCATCGATCTGACCGAGGAGAAGATTTACGACCTCGATGTCAAGAAGAAGACCTACACCGTTACCACGTTTGCGCAGTTGCGTAGGCAGATGGAAGAGGCGAAGCGCGATGCGGAAAAGAGCGCCGAGCGCGAGCGGGCCAGCGAGCCGTCGAAGCCGGCGGACAAGGATCCCAACGCCAGGGAGTACGAAGTCGACTTCGACATGAAGAACACCGGCGTGTCGAAAACCATCAACGGCTTCAACACCCAGCAGACCGTGGTGACGATCACCGTGCGTGAAAAGGGCAAGACGCTCAACGACGCCGGCGGCATGGTCATGACCACGGATCTCTGGACCGCGCCGAACGCGCCGTCAACCAGAGACCTCGCCGAGTTCGACATGAAGTACGCGCAGA
>JACDAO010000229.1 GCA_013695405.1 Acidobacteriota bacterium
GGTCGGTGAACAGCACGGCGAGTCTGTCGATGACCTGGCCCTCGTTCCAGCAGAAACGTCGCCCGACCTCGGCGAGATGCGACGTCAGCGACCCGTCGCGGAAGGACGTGCCGGGACCCTGCGCCGAGGCAAACGGGATCAGCACCTGTACTGCCTGCCAGACACCAAGCGCTACCAGCAGCGCGAGCCCCAAGGCCCGAATGCGCTGGCCCCGCCAGAGTTCGCCCTGCGCCAATTCCACCGCGAGAAGGGCCACGACCGCATACATCGTGAACTCGCGGTTCAGCACCCCTACTCCCGCGACGAGTCCGAGCCACAGGGGTCGTGCGCGAAGCAACCAGATGAGCAACACGTAGAGGAACGGCTCGATGTTGCAGCCATTCGCCTGCACGAGCCGGCTCGCCGTGCCCGGCGGCGGCAGGATGACGAAGAGCGACGCCAGACCGGCGAGGGCAGGGCGGAGACCCGCGAATCGCTCGAGCGCGAGAATGAGCCCGACGACCAGCGCAACGTTCATCAGGACCAGCGGCAGCTTGAGAGACGCCACCGACACGCCTCCGAGCCACAGCGCTGGCACCACGAGCCACGCCTCGACGCCCAACAGGTACTGCTGACCGTAGAAGAACAGCGGGAATGCACGGCCCTCGATCAGGTGCTTGGCCATCAGCCCGACGATTGCCTGATCGGCGTCGAAATGAGCTTGCTCCCACCACACGAATACCAGGGCACGACCTACGACGACCGCAGCCGCGCCCAGCAGAATGGCGAGTCGCTCGGTGCGGGGCGACGCGATCATGCGCCATACTACGCCGCGCATGCGACACGCGCGCGCCATCTCCGCCGCCACCGGTCTAGCGGTGTGGGTGATGCTCCTCCTGACCATCGCGCCCGAGGCGGCACTCAGGAGTGACTGGCCAGCAGAGTTGCCGTTCGGGGCGGCCGACCCCGCGTGGATCGGCGGCGTGTCACCGCGGGTGGGTGGTCCGGGCGGCGCGACCCCGAGCGGCGCATTGCTCTCGGCCTGGGGTGCCTTGACCGGCGGCAACGTGAACATCCTGTCTTCGCTGCTGGCTGCAACCGCCGCCGCGGCTGTTGCTTTCGTCGCGCTGCGCGTGGCGGGACCTTGGGCAGGCGTCGGCGTCGCGTTCGCGTTCGCGCTCTCGCCTGGTGTGTCGGTCATGGCCATCGCGTCCGAGGGCGATCTGCGGCCCGTGCTCGACGCGGCACTGGCACTGACCGCTCTGGCGCTTGTGAGGGAATGGAGCATCACGCCCCGCCCGGCGCTACTGGCTGCGGCCTCGGCCATGCTCGCCACCCTGGTCGCCGACGACCTGGCTGCGGCCCTGCTCGTCGTCCCGTTCGCCCGGACGGTCGCAACGCGGCATCGAGACCACGTTCGCCATGTCGGCATCGCTGCCGCGGTCATCGTGGCTGTCGCTGCCTCACTGCGGTGGTACGAGGTCGAGCACCTCCTTGCCGCGCTCCCACCGTCGGCCACACCCACGACCGTGAGCGAAGCCATCCAGGGGATGTGGTTCCGGAGCACGTCTCCCGCCGGAGACCTGCTCAGCGCGGCGTGGACGAGAACGCACGCCGTCGCGATGGTGACGGCAACGGACGCGGGCGTGCTGGCGACCGCACTCGGCATCGTCGGTGCCATTGTGCTGGCTCGTGGTGCGGCGGCGCGGATTCTGACGGGTGCAGCCGGGGCGGTGATCGTGATGGGCCCCCTGCCCGGCACGTGGAGTCCCCCCGTCCGGTTGCCGCTGGCACTCGCGCTCTGGTGGGTCGCGGTTGCGTATGGACTTCGTACCCTCCGCTCCTGGCGCGCCAGCGACGGCAGTGCCATAGCCGCGGTGCTCGTGGTCGCACTGCCCCTGATGCAGGGGCTCCGGACCTACGCCGACAGCCACCTGCTTGTCGATCACGCCAGCGCCCCCGCGCTCAAGGCCACCGTCGCGAGACTTCCCGACGGCGCAGCCGTCGTCTCCGAGCGCGGCCGCCTCTCACGTATGCTTCAGTGGCTTGCCGAAACCCGGCGCCGGGCGCGCATGATCGAGGTTGTTGGTCACGACGCGCCGCACATCGCCTCGCTCGTCGCCGGCGGGCGAGCGGTCTTCGCAACCGAAGGTGCAGCCGTGCGCCTGTCGTTGCTCGGCTTCCGCAGTCAGCCGCTCGCAATTCTGGGTCGCGATCTCGATGACGTGGCGGCCGCCAGCCCCAGGCACGCAGTGTTCGCGGTCGGCGCGACACCCGGCGCATTCAGCGGGTCGCCGCACACGTGGCGCGCGACGCGGCGCGCCCTCGGCATCGACGAACCGAACGCTCCGAGCGGGGCGTTTGGCGCAGTGGCGCAGCCC
>JACDAO010000232.1 GCA_013695405.1 Acidobacteriota bacterium
TTCGGGGTGCGCGCCTGCTCGCTGCGGCTCACCAACATCTACGGGCCGCGTCAGCTGATCAGGCACAATCGTCAGGGTTTCATCGGCTGGTTCGTGCGGCGGATCGTCGAGGACCAGGAGATCGAGATCTACGGCGACGGCCTGCAGATGCGCGACTTCGTGTACGTCGACGACGCCTGCGACGCCTTCCTGCGCGCCGGCGCGAGCGAGGCCTGCAACGGCGACGTCTTCAACGTCGGCGGGTCAGAGCCGATCAAGCACCGCGACCTCGTCGAACTGATGATCGAGGTGGCCAACACCGGTCGCCACCGCTTCGTGGAATGGCCGGCCGAGAAGAAGGCGATCGACATCGGCAGCTTCTATGCCGACTCGACCCGCTTCCGCGAACGCACCGGCTGGGAGCCCGTCGTGACGCTGCGCGAAGGTCTGACCCGGACCATCGCCTTTTACCGCGAACACCTCGCGGCCTACCTCTGATGGACGCCCCTGCCGGGCCGGTCCGTGTGCCGTTCCTGTCGCTGCGGCCTGGCGAGGACGCCGACGCGCTGCGCGCTGCGGTGATGCGTGTGATCGATCGCGGCTGGTTCATCCTCGGCCCCGAACTCGCGGCCTTCGAGGCAGAGTTCGCAGCGGCCAGCGGCGCCGGGCACGCGATCGGCGTCAACACCGGCACCGACGCCATCGCGCTGTTGTTGCGCGGCCTCGGGATCGGTCCTGGCGACGAGGTGATTACTGCGCCGCTGTCGGCCGCGTACACCGCCCTGGCGGTGATGATGGCCGGCGCACGTCCGGTCTTTGCCGACATCGATCCGCAGCGCCACACCATCGCGCCGGATCAGGTCGAGGCGGCGATCACCTCGCGCACCGCCGCGATCATGCCGGTACACCTGTACGGGCAGCCCGCAGACATGCTGCCGCTGCAGAAGATTGCCGAGCGGCACGGGCTGGCACTCGTCGAGGACGCCGCCCAGGCACACCTGGCAACCTGCGGCGGCCGTCCGGTGGGCCAGTTCGGCGCCGGCGCGGCGTTCAGCTTCTATCCCACCAAGAACCTCGGCGCGCTCGGCGACGCGGGCGCGATTACCACCGACGACTCGGCGCTCGCCGATCGGCTGCGGCGCCTGCGCAACGGCGGGCAGCGGGCGCGTTACCAGCACGACGAGTTCGGCGTCAACTCGCGCCTGGACGAGATGCAGGCCGCGATCCTGCGCGAGCGCCTCGAGCGGCTTCCTGCCTGGACCGCGCAGCGGCGGGTCCTCGCGGCGCGCTATCGGCACGGACTGGCCGCGGCGCGCGCCGCCCTGCCGGCGGGTCCCGACGCCTGGGATGCGGTGCTGCGCCTCCCGCCCGAGTGCGACCCGGGCCATGTCTACCACCTGTTCGTGGTGCGCTCGTCTCATCGTGACGCGCTGCAGGCGCACCTGCAGGCCGACGGCGTCGAGACGCTGATTCACTACCCGCTGCCGATCACCCGGCAACCCGCGATGGCCAGCGAGGCACCCGCGAGCTGCCCGGAGGCCGATCGGGCGGCGACCGAGGTCTGCTCGCTGCCCCTGTATCCGTCGCTGCCGGTCGAGGACGTCGACCATGTGGTCGGCTCGATAGCCGGGTTCTGCCATCGGGCGACCACCGGCAGACGCGACGCCTGAGCCGGGCAAGGTCGTATACTGGGAGCTCCCCCGCATGCTCGTGACCTGATCCTCACCGGGCCATGCGCGGCTGCAGGTACCGCCATGAGATTTCGCTGGCTGCCGACTTGTCTCCTGTTGCTCGGGGCCGCCTCTGCGGCCTCGGCACAGACCGTGTCCCTGACGCTCCGCGACGGACGGGTGACGCTGATTACGCAGAACGCCACGCCCGCGGCAATCCTCGCCGAATGGGCACGCCAGGGCCAGACCCGCGTTGTCGATGCCGAGCGCGTCCCGGCCACGCCGCTGACACTGCGCCTCGAGAACGTGGCCGAACGTGACGCGCTCGACATCGTGCTGCGTGGCGCGGCCGGATACGTCGCGGCGCCGCGCCTGCAGGCCACCGGAGCGCAGTCGCGGTTCGACCGGATCCTGGTGATGGCCACCTCGCCGGGCGCCACGGTGGCGCGCGCGACTGGCGGCCGCAGCACGGCG
>JACDAO010000251.1 GCA_013695405.1 Acidobacteriota bacterium
GTTCGTGACCGGCGAGAACGGCTCCGCGGTCACGGTGGTGGAGCCCGGCCGCCGCCAGGTGGTCGCGACGGTCGCGGTCGGACACGTCGCGCTGGGCGCGCTGGTGCCGCGTCCGATGGGCCTGGCGCTGTCACCAGACGGGCGGACCCTGTTCGTCTCGAACGGACGTGGCCGATCGGTGTCGCTGATCGACGTGGCCAGCCGCCGCCTGACCAGGAGCATCGCCAGCGTTGGGGCAAGGCCCTGGGGCATTGGCGTCAGCACCGACGGCGCCAAGCTGTACACCGCCAACGGCCCGTCGGGCGACGTCTCCATCGTCGACCTCGCGACCGGTACCGTGGAGCGCCGCGTCGCGATCGGCGGCAGTCCGTGGGGCCTGGTGGTGTCGCCGTCACGCTGACGGCTGACACGGTAGGGAAAACTTACACATAAAAGGGGCGCCATGCCAGGGCCGGTAAGGCCGACCGGGCGACTGGATGTACCATGCGCAGGGCTGACAGGCGCAGACGCACGAGTGCTGACGCCCACCCCCAGTCGATTTTCTCGGGATCTTGGAGTTGTTCATGAGCCGTCGAGTAGCAAGCCGGTGCGCGGTGGGGTTTGCCGCGCTCGCCGCGAGTCTGTCTGCCGCGCCCGTTGCCGCGCAGGATCAGCCGCTGGCCTTCGTCAACGCACGCATTCTGACCGCCGCCGGCGCGGACATCGCCAACGGCACGCTGGTGGTGCACAAGGGCCGCATCGTCGCGGTCGGCGCCTCGGCCCAGGTGCCCGCCGACGCGGTCCGGGTCGAGGCCCGCGGCAAGACGATCATGCCTGGCCTCGTCGACACGCACAGTCACATCGGTGGCGGCTCTGGCGGCGACAGCTCCGCAGCGCTGCACCCCGACGTCCGCCTGCTCGACTCGTTCGACGCGCGCAGCTCGGCGTTGACCCGCGCGCTGGCCGGCGGCATCACCACCGTCAACGTGATGCCTGGCTCCGGCCACTTGATGAGCGGTCAGACGCTGTACCTGAAGTTGCGCGGCGCGCCGACGGTCGACGGCCTGCTGATCACGCTCGACGACGGGCGCATCGCCGGCGGGCTGAAGATGGCCAACGGCACCAACCCGCTGCGGCCGACCGGCCCGTTCCCGGGCACCCGGGCGCGCTCGGCGGCGATGGCGCGCGACCTGTTCGTGAAGGCGCAGGCGTATCGCGACAAGCTGAAGGCGGCGGGCAGCGACGCCAGCAAGCGACCACCGCGCGACCTGGGCCTCGAGACGCTGGTCGACGTCCTCGCCGGCACGCGGACCGTGCACTTTCACACCCACCGGCACGACGACATCCTGACGGCGCTGCGGATCGCCAGGGAGTTCGGCTTCACCCCGGTGCTGCAGCACGTCACCGAAGGCTGGAAGGTCGCCGACGAGATCGCCAAGGCGGGCGCGCCTGCCTCGGTGATCGTCGTCGACGCGCCGGGCGGCAAACTGGAAGCCGTCGACCTGTCGCTGACCACCGCCGGTGTGCTCGACAAGGCCGGCGTGCTGACCGGGTTCCACACCGACGACTACGTCACCGACTCCCGCTTCCTGCTGCGCTCGGCGGCGATGGCGATCCGCGGCGGCATGCCGCGCGACAGGGCGCTGTACGCGCTGACCATGGCGGGCGCCCGGATGCTCAAGCTGGAGACCCGGGTCGGCACCCTCGACGCCGGCAAGGACGCCGACTTCGTGGTGCTGTCCGGCGATCCGTTCAGCGTCTACACCACGGTCGAGCAGACCTGGGTCGAGGGCCGCAAGGTGTTCGATTTGGCCAACCCGAAAGATCGGCTGGTGGCGTTCGGCGGCCTCGGCGCGACCAGCAACGAGACGATGCACATGCACGATGCGGAGGAGCGATGAGCGTGGGCACGGCCGGCTGTGGCGCGCTGTTCGCGATCGTCGGCCTGCTTGGCGCGGTCACTCCGGTGCGAGCCCAGATCGCGGTACGCGCCGAGACCATCCACACCATGGCTGGTGCGCCGATCGCCAATGGCGTCGTGCTGATTCGCGACGGCAAGATCGAGCGGGTCGGCCCGGCGGCGCAGGTGCAGGTGCCCGCAGGCTACCGCGAGGTCGCCGCCAAGGTGGTCACGCCCGGCTTGATCGACGCGCACAGCGTGGTCGGGCTGTCCGGGTACCTCAACCAGCCGCACGATCAGGACCAGGTCGAGTCGTCATCGCCGATACAGCCGGAGTTGCGCGCGGTTGACGCCTACAACGCCCAGGACAAGTTGGTCGAGTGGCTGCGTCAACTCGGCGTCACCACCATCCATACCGGTCACGGCCCCGGCGCGCTGATCTCCGGGCAGACGATGGTGGTCAAGACGGTCTCGCCGCTGAGCAGCCGCGCGGTGCTGGTGCCGGAGGCGATGGTTGCCGCAACGCTCGGCGGCAGTTCGTTGTCCCCGACCAAGGCCCCGGGCACGCGGTCCAAGGCGATCGCGATGCTGCGCGCCGAGCTGATCAAGGCCCGGAGCTACAGCGAGAAGCAGTCGGGCCCCGAAGACAAGCGAGGCGACCGCGATCTGCGCCAGGAGGCGCTGGCTCGGGTGATCCGCAAGGAAATCCCGCTATTGGTGACCGCGCACCGTGCCGTCGACATTCAGGCGGCGCTGCGCGTGGCCAGCGAATTCGACATTCGCCTGGTGCTCGACGGAGCTGCCGACGCACACCTGCTGGTCGACGAGATCAAGCGCGCCGGGGTGCCGGTGGTGGTCCATCCAACGATGTTCAGGGCCGGCGGGGAAACCGAGAACCTGTCGATGGAAACGGCCGCGACGCTGCACAAGGCCGGCATCCCGATCGCGTTGCAGAGCAGCTTCGAGAGCTACGTCCCGAAGACCCGCGTGGTGCTGTTCGAGGCCGCGGTGGCGGCGGCGCGGGGCCTGACCTTCGAGCAGGCCCTGGCGAGCATCACGATCGACGCGGCGAGACTGCTCGGCGTGCAGAAGCAGGTTGGATCGATCGAGGCCGGCAAGGACGCCGACCTGGCGCTGTTCGACGGCGACCCCTTCGAGTACACCTCGCACGTGGTCGGGGTGTTCATCGACGGGACGCAGGTCAGCGACACCATCCGGTGAGAGTCGGCCATCCGCCGGCCGGGGGAGCAAGCCACATGCGCAAGCTGATGCTGGGACTGATGGGCGTGATGGTCGCCGCGCTGGCGACGCTGGCGGCGCAACGGCCGTCGCCGATCAAGGTGATGCTCCTCGACGGCGAGAGCGGCGGCCCCTATCACAAGTGGCAGCTCGGCACCCCCGTCCTGAAGCGGGTGCTGGAGGAGACCGGCCTGTTCCAGGTGGATGTCGTGACCACGCCGGCGACCACCGGCACGCTCACCGATTTCCGGCCCGATTTCCAGGCCTACCGCGTGGTGGTCTGGAACTACGACGCGCCGGACGAGCGCTGGGCCGAGCCGTTGCGCCGCGCCTTCGAGCAGTATGTCTCGGCGGGTGGCGGCGTGGTCATCGTGCACGCCGCCAACAACGCGTTCTCCGGGTGGCAAGCCTACAACGAGATGATCGGCGTCGGCGGCTGGCGTGGCCGGACCGAGGCGTCGGGTCCGTACTGGTACTACCGCGACGACACGCTGGTCTCCGACGCGGCCGCTGGTCCTGGCGCGTCGCACGGCCGGCGGACCCCGGCGGCGATCACGATCCGCACGAGCGACCATCCGATCACGCGAGGCCTGCCCCCGGTCTGGATGCATCAGGGCGACGAGGTCTACGCGCACCTGCGCGGCCCGGGCAAGAACATGACCGTGCTGGCAACCGCGTTCTCCGATCCCGCCAATGCCGGCAGCGGCCGCCACGAGCCGATGCTGATGGCGATGACCTTCGGCAAGGGCCGCATCTTCCACACCGCGTTCGGCCACGACGTCAACGCGCTGAGCTGTGTCGGCTTCGTGGTGACGATGCAGCGCGGCACCGAGTGGGCCGCCACCGGCGCGGTGACGCAGCAGGTACCGACCACCTTCCCGACCGCCGCCACGGTAAGCTACCGGACCGACCTGGCGGCCCTGGACCCGAACTTCGCCCGCGGTCTCAACCCGCTCGACGCAAAGCCCTGACGGGCTCAGGGCTCAAGTCGTAGCCGCCGGACTTGTCCGGCGACCGCAGATGTAGCCGCCGGACTTGTCCGGCGGGACCAGACCAGGACGGGACCAGGCCAGGGCGAACCCGAGGGTTGCCTACCTGTCGCGAAGGCGCTCGGGCCATCGCTGCCGAGGTTGAGCCTGCGGCCGGCGTCGTCGAGCGCGCCGTCGTAGAGCCAGAGGTGGGTCATGAACGAGGCGATGTAAGTGCCGACGAAGCGTCCGGTAGCCGGGTTGAAGCCGAGAATCGCGACGGTGGTGTACGGCCCCATGCCCGGCATCGTGGCCTGCCCGTCGGCGACCACCCACAGACCGCCGATCGAGCGCACCACTTCGGTGCCGCTGCCGGCGGCCTCGCCGGGAGTGATGCCGTGCCCCGACAGCATCGTGTACGTCCAGGGTCCGACCAACTGGTGGAGCCACTGATGCTGCGGGTGCGCGTCGGCGTGCA
>JACDAO010000255.1 GCA_013695405.1 Acidobacteriota bacterium
TGCACGCCCTGCTGCTGGGCGGCGAGCACGCGGTGGCCGCGCGCTACCAGCGGCATGTCAAGCACTGCCCGAGCTGCAGCCGGCGACTGCAGGCCGTGCGCGAGCGCTGCGACGATCTGCGCCGCGACATGCTGGCGGCCGTCGACGCGCGGATCACCCCGGGCCGACTCGACCGGCAGTTCGACGTCATCGCACGGCGGCTCGAGGGCCATCCGGGCCGAGTACTGCCGTTCCCGGTCGCGGCCCATCGACCGGCGGCAGTTCCGTCCTTGCGCCGCTGGGTGGCGATGGCGGCCGCGTGCGGGCTGCTGATTGGCCTGGGCGCCGGCCGAGCGATCGGGCCGGCCGCGCCGATGTCCTGGAACGCGCGCATGGCGCCGCCCGGCGGGCAGGCGCCGGTGCTGGCGCCACACGCCGAGGACGAGCACCTGCTGATAGAGATCGACGCGGCGCTGGCGCGCAGCCGCTCCAAGGAGTTCCGGGCGCTCGACGAGCTGACGCCGCGGATCGCCGCGGCGCGCGCCCGCGGACGCTGAGCCGCCCGACCCGCCCCGGGTATACTGCATTGTGGGCCGTTCGTGCCGAACGCTCGCCGAACGCTCCGGACCCGCTGGTGCCACCACTTATCTTTCGTAAGGGCCTCGACCTCAAGGACGCCGTCAAGGGCGACCTCGCCCGCGACTACCACAGCGCAGTGGTCGCGCAAATCCGCGAGCAGGACTTCCGCTACCTCGACGGCCGGCTGATCATCCACCTGGCGCGTGAGTTCGGCTTCTGCTACGGCGTCGATCGCGCGGTCGACTACGCCTATCAGGCGCGGATGCGGTTTGCCGATCAGCGGGTCTTCCTGACCGGCGAGATCATCCACAATCCGCACGTCAACCAGAAGCTGCGCACCGCCGGGATCCGCTTCCTGAGCGACCCCGGCGAGCCGTCTCCGCAACTGGGCGACGGCGATGTCGTGATCATCCCGGCCTTCGGCGTCACGGTCCACGAACTGGCGCGGCTGCAAGGCCTCGGCTGCACGCTGGTCGACACCACCTGCGGGTCGGTCCTCAATGTCTGGAAGAACGTCACCCGTTACGCCCGCGACGGCTTCACGGCGGTCATCCACGGCAAGTTCAAGCACGAAGAAACGCAAGCCACCGCCAGTCAGGCCCTGAAGGTGCCGGGCGGCCGCTACCTGGTGGTGCTCGACCACGACGAGAGCCGCGCGGTCTGCGACTACATCCGTCACGGCGGCGACCGCAGCGCCTTCCTGGCGCGGTTCGGCTCGGTGGCGTCGGCCGGCTTCGAGCCCGATCGCGACCTGGTGCGAATTGGCGTGGCCAACCAGACCACGATGCTGATGTCCGAGTCGCTCGAGATCGCCAGGCTGATTGGCGAGGCGGTGCACGACCGCTACGGCGAGGCCGCCCTGACCGATCACTTCCGGGCGTTCGACACGATCTGCAGCGCGACCCAGGAACGGCAGGACGCGGTCATCGCCCTGCTCGCCGACGAGCCACTCGACCTGATGATCGTCGTCGGCGGCTACAACAGCAGCAACACCTGCAACCTGGCCCGGCTCTGTGCGCAGCACGTGCCGACCTATCACGTCGCCGACGTCGACCGCCTCGAATCACCCGAGGCGATCCGCCACCGGCCGGTGCCGCCACCCGATCACCTCGGTCCCGTCCCTGAGGTGGTCACGACCGCATGGATGTGTGCCGACGGCCCGCTGCGGATCGGACTGACCGCCGGCGCCTCGACGCCGAACAACATCATCGGGATGGTGGTCGAGCGCCTGTCGGCGTTTGCCGCGGGACGTCTCCAGTAAACAGCCGTCGAGCGAGCGCCGTAGCACCTCTGTACGAGGAAGCGGTGGGTCCATGAAACAACTAGTGACGGCCGGCGTGTGCCTCCTGCTCACCCTGGTGAGCTTCGGAGCGGCTGATGCCAGCGAGCAACAGGCCGGCCGGCCCCCCAAGTGGTGGCAGAACAAGGCATGCACGCTGGCCATCGGCCTGTCGGAAGCGCAGTCGGCACAGCTGGAGCGGATCTTCCAGGGAGTGCGCGACGAACTGCGCGCCGAGAAGGGCGAGCTCGAACGCCAGGAGACGGCGTTGTCGGCGCTGTTGGCCGACGCGCGTGCTGACGAGGGCACGGTGATGCGCACGATCGATCGGGTGGAAGCGGCGCGCGGCGCTCTCTCGAAGACCCGGACGCTGATGCTCTACCGCATGCACCGGCTGCTCTCCCCCGAGCAGCGGCTGCGACTCGACGAATTCGAGCGCCAACAAGCGCGCAAAGCCGACACCCAGGTCAGGCCCCGGCCCTGACGACCACCCCAGTACCAGGCGTCTGGCCCGTCCGCGGGCCTGGAGGTTCGTGCGTGAGATCGACTGTTCACCTGGTCGCGGCGGCAGCCGTGCTGTCGGCCGTGTTGGCCGCGTCGGTGGCCGGGGCGCAGCCGCCCGCGCCCCGTCTGGTCGCCAGTGACGCGCACGTCGCCGAGTTGCTGCAGGCCGTCGGTGCGCGTCCAGGCACCGACCCGCAGCAGCCCGCGATCGAACCGGTCGCCCTGCCACTGCAGCTCGAGCAGGCGGTCGCGCTGGCACTCGAGAAAAATCTGGACATCGCGGTCGAGCGACTCAACCCGGCCGCCCTGGACTTCAGCCTGGCGGCGTTGCGGGCGCAGTACCGGCCGTCGCTGACCTCGGTGATCGGCAACAGCAGCGTCGTCCAGCTCCCGACCAGCCAGTTGGTGGGCGGCACGCGCGTGGTCAACGACCAGCTGACGTACAACGTCGGCGCGCAACAGGTCTCGCCCTGGGGCGGCGGGTCGTACGCGGTCAGCTTCAACAACCGCCGCCAGGACAACAACAACGCCTTCATCACGTTCAACCCGCAGATCAACACCACGCTGCAGGCCTCGATCGTGCAGCCGCTGCTGCGCGGCTTCCGCACCGACAACCTCCGCACTCAACTGGTCATCACCCGGATCAACCGCGACATCTCGGAGATCCAGTTGCGCACCACCGTGATCAACACGCTGGCCGAAGTGCGCAATGCCTATTGGGACCTGGTGTTCGCCAATCAGGTGGTGGACGTCGCACGCCGGTCCCTGCAACTGGCCGAGAAGCTGGTCGAGGACAACAAGATTCGCGTCGAGGTCGGCACCCTGGCGCCGATCGACGTGGTCCAGGCCGAGGCCGAAGCCGCCAACCGTCGCCAGACCCTGGCCCAGTTCGAGGCCCAGGCGCAGACCGCCGAATTACTGCTCAAGCGCTTGATCGTCTCGGGCACCGAGGACCCGAACTGGTCGGCGCGGCTGGACCCGACCGACCGGCCGACCCTGACCGAGCAGCCCGCCTCGCTCGAGGACGCGCTGCGCAACGCCCTGGGGGCGCGCACCGACCTGTCCGAGAGCAAGCGCAACCTCGACATCACCCAGGCCAGCCTGTCGCTGCTCAAGAACCAGACGCTCCCGGCGATCAACGTGGTGGCCAACTACGGCCTGCAGGGGATCGGCGGCACCCGCCTGATCCGGGAAGGCACCGGCACCGGCGGCAGAGTCGTCGATGCCGTGCCCGGCGGGTTCACCGACGCGCTCGGCCTGCTGCGCGATCGGGAGTACCCGACCTGGACCGCGCAACTGCAGATCGCCTACCCGATCGGCGCCAACCCGGCCGCGGCGCAATACGAGCGGGCGCGGCTCGGGCTGCAGCAGTCACGGACGCAGATTCGCAGCCTGGAATTGCAGATCGCCGCCGAGGTGACCAACGCGCGGCTGCAGGTCGACGCCAACACCAAGCGCGTCGACGCGTCGCAGGTCGCACGCCAGCTCGCCGAACGGCGGCTCGACGCCGAGCAGAGCAAGTTCGAGGTAGGCCTGTCGACCAACTTCTTCGTGGTGCAGGCGCAACGCGACCTGCAGGATGCCGAGAACACGCTGCTGCGCGCGGTGCTCGACTACCAGCAGTCGCTGGTCGATTTCGAGCGGGTCCAGCAGACCTCGCGCGGCGGCGCAGGTATCTCCTTCGCCGGGACCGGGAACACCGGCACCGTCGCCGGGGCGACCGGCACCGCGGCGGGCACCGGGACCCTCGGCACTGGCAACAACGGCGGCACCAACGTCACCACCGGCACGGGCACCGGGACGGGCACCGGGACGGGCACGGGCACGGGCGGCACGGTCTTCGGCGGCCCGCCGCGGATCTTCATCCTCCTCCCGACGAGCGGGCCGGCCTTCATGCCGATCGGCATCGGCGGCACGAACTTCGACACGGGCTCGATCCCCTACATCAACGCGATCCCGTCGATCTCGCTCTTCAACTTCAGCACCCGGACGCTCCCGCTGATCGGCGCGATCTCGGTC
>JACDAO010000262.1 GCA_013695405.1 Acidobacteriota bacterium
GTGCTGCACAACCCGGCGCTGGCGGCAGTGCTGCGCGCGGTGGCCGCCGACGGCGTCGGGGCGTTCTACACCGGGCCGGTCGCGCGCGACATCGTCGCGAAGGTGAGGTCGCACGCCACGAACCCGGGGCTGCTCAGCGAAGCCGATCTCGAGGCCTACACGCCCCGGGAACGTGAGCCGCTCTGCTTCGACTACCGCAGCTCGCGGATCTGCGGCTTCCCGCCGCCTTCATCCGGTACGGTGGCGCTCGGACAGATTTTCGGGATGCTCGAACGCGTGCCGCTCGGCGACCACCGGCCGACCAGGGGCGCCGACGGCCGCTGGACGCTCGACGCCGCAGCCGTACATGCCTACGCCGAGGCGGCGCGCCTGGCGTACGCCGACCGTGACGCCTACCTCGGCGACCCCGACTTCGTCACCGTGCCGGTGCGCGGACTGCTCGACACCGGCTACCTGGCGCAGCGTGCGGCGCTGATCGGCGCGCGATCGATGGGCGCGGCGTCGGCCGGCGTGCCGCCCGGCTGGGATCAGGCGCGCGCGGCACTGCCGAGCCTCGAGAGGCCCTCGACCTCGCACGTCTCGATCGTCGACGGATTCGGGCAGGCCCTGTCGATGACGACCACGATCGAGGACGGGTTCGGATCCCGGCAGATGGTGCACGGCTTCATGCTCAACAACCAGCTGACCGACTTCTCGGCCGTGCCGCGCGACGTGGCCGGTGCCCTGGTGGCCAACCGCGTGCAGGCGGGCAAGCGGCCGCGCTCGTCGATGACCCCGCTGCTGGTGTTCGACAAGGCAAGTGGACGGCTCGAGATGACGCTCGGCTCGCCGGGCGGGTCGGGCATCATCAACTACGTCGGCAAGGTGCTGGTCGGCACGCTCGATTGGCGGCTGACGATCCAGGAGGCGATTGCCCTGCCCAACTTCGGCAGCCGCAACGGCCCGACCGAACTCGAGGCGGGGCGAGTCGATCCGGCGCTGGCGGCGGCGCTCGAGGCCCGCGGCCACACGGTCCACCTGATCGAGCAGACCTCGGGGCTGCAGGGCATCCAGCGTACGGCGACCGGGTGGTTCGGCGGCGCCGACCCGCGCCGCGAAGGCATCGCGCGCGGCCGCTGACCGATCACGAACTGCACGACAGCATCGAGCACCCGGCGCGGTGTCGCGCCCATTCCGGCCGGCGCGCGGCGAGCTCGTCGTCTGCCGGCTGGTCGTCGTAGGGGCGGGACAGCACTCGGAGCAGTCGTGCGATCGGCGCCACGTCACCGTGCATCGCCGCGTCGATGGCCTGCTGCGCGAGGTAGTTGCGCAGCACGTACTTCGGGTTCGCGCGCCGCATGCGCGAGATGCGCGACGCGTGGTCGGCGGCTTCCGCCCTGACGCGACTCGCGTACTGTCGCAGCCAGGCGAGCACTCGAGCGCGGTGCGGGCCGTGCAGGGACGACGCCTCCTCGTAGAACGCCGCACGCAGCGGCGCCAGCCAGCGATCGGCCAGGTCCGCGTGCCACTCGCCATCGACAGGGACTGCGGCCAGGCCGCGGAAGAACAGCGTCACGTCGGTCTCGGCGCCTTCGAGCAAATCGAACAGCTCGACCAGCAGCGGGTCGTCGCCGTCGACGTCGATCGCGTCGAGTCCGAGCTTGTCACCGAGCATCTGCCCGTAAGCCGATTGGAACGTATCGCGGTAGACCGTCAGCCCCGACTGCAGCGCAGTGGGCGAGTCGAGCAGCAGGCCCAACGCCTCGCCGAGTCGCGCCAGGTTCCACAGCGCGATGTTCGGCTGATGGCCGAAGCGGTAGCGCCGGCCGCATCCAGTGCGCCACCAGCACCGCCGTCCGGCGGCAGACGTCTTCGAAGAATTCGAGATACCGGTCGGCGCCGCTGGCGGACAAAGCCGGGTAGTGCAATCGCGCCTGGCTCTGGTGCCGCGCGGCCGTCGTAGAACATGTCGCGCACGACCGTGTCGCCGGTTGCCACCAGGCTGAGCGCGCGCGTGGTGGGCACGCCGAGCGCGTGCATCGCCTCGCTGCACAGGAACTCGCGCACCGACGATCGCAACACGGCCCGGCCGTCGGCTCGCCGCGAGTAGGGCGTCGGCCCGGCGCCCTTCAACTGCAGTTCGAGCACCTGCCCCGACGCGCCGCGCACTTCGCCGAGCGTGATGGCCCGCCCGTCACCGAGCTGATCGGCCCAGTGACCGAACTGGTGGCCGCCGTAACGCGCGGCATACGGCCGCATCCCGGGCAGCAGCCGGTTGCCAGCCAGCACGTCGGCCACCGGACCAGGCCCGAGCGCCGGACGCGTCACACCGAGCAGATCGCCGGCGGCATCCGACCAGGCCAGCAGTGATGGTGCTGCGACAGGCGTCGGATCGACGGGCGAGTAGCTGACCCCTGGAGTCTGACGCGACACATTGCGGCGATCCGAATCGCCGGGCATCGCCCGGACGAACGCATCCTCGAACGTGAGGTCGATCAACGTGGGCATCACCGTGCAGCGCGTCCGGGCTCCTCCTCGCCGGCCTCGTCCGACAGCGTCTTCAGGTACGAGCGCTGCGCGTCGGTCATCGACTCGTCGCCGGGTTGATCGCGGTCACCGGACGGACGGCTGTTGGTCGTGTCTGCCACGTCACACTCCTCGGAAAGAGGCGCCGCAAAGGCGGCGCTGCCTCCCTGATGCACAGAAGGTTCCAGGAGCCGGTCAGCCTGGTGGGGCCTTTCACCAGGCGTGAAAGAAGCCGTTGCGGCGTTCCACCTCGACCGGACGTCCGTACAGCGCCGACAGCGACGAGGCCTGCAGCATCTGGTCGGTGAATCCGTCGGCAAGGATGGCGCCGCGCTGCAGCAACACCACGCGGGTGATCTCCGGCACGATGTCGCCCAGGTCGTGGCTCACCAGCACCAGGCTGGTGCCTTCAGCCGCGAGGTGTCGCAGCGTCGTCCGCACCTCATGCGCGGCGCCCAGGTCGAGACTGGCCAGCGGCTCGTCGAGGATCAGCGCCCGCGGGCGGTGGATCAGGGCCCGTCCAATCAGCAGGCGTCGAGCCTCACCCGACGACATCCGCGTCAGGTGCCGGTCGCGCAGGTGGCCCAGGTGCAGCCACGCCAGCACCTCGTCGACGCGGGCGTGCATCTCCGGCGTCGGCTCGTGATGCGGCCACACGCCGATGCTGCCGAAGAAGCCCGACAGCAGCAGCTCGGCACCGGTGATCCGGCGGGTGCACGAGGCCATCAGGTCATTGGAGACGATGCCGATCGCCGCGCGCAGGTCCCACAAGGTCCAGCGCCGCTGCCCGAGCACGCTGACCCAGGAGCCGGGCACGTCGAGTGGATACAACTCGCGCGTCACCAGCTTGAGCAGCGTGCTCTTGCCCGATCCATTGGGCCCGAGGATCGCGGTGTGCTGACCGACCGGGATTCGCAGCGAGAAATCGTCGAGCACGCGCAGCCGATCGCGCACCACGGAGACGTGAGAGAAATCGAGCAGGGCGTCTGGGCGCATGAGTACGGGGCGGACAGGCTGCGGGATGCGCGAACGGAGTGCGATCGTAGTGGTTCGGTACGCGGTCGCCAGGCCGGCGTTCACGGAATCAGCCGATAGACCACCACCGCCACCAGCGTCGCCGGCAGGGCGGCCAGCAGTAGCATCAGCGGCGCGATCGCGCCGCCGAAGAAGCGCGACAGCAGTGCCTGCCCGGCCGGGTTGGGTGCGTTGGCAATCACGGTCAGGCCGCCTCCCGTCACCGCGCCCTCGACGACGGCCACCTTTGCGGCCTCGCTGAGGTCGGGCACCAGCGTCGCGAGGTAGGTGATCAGCGCGTTGTCGTTGAAGGCAGTGAGCAGCGCGGCGCCGAAGAACAACGGGGTCTCCGTCAGGCTGGCCAGCACCGGCGCAATCCACCAGCCCTGCAGTCCGCCGTGAATCACCAACCCAGCCAGGAAGAAGCCGACCAGTAGCGGGGACTTCAGGTCGACCCGCGACTGGTACGGCCGGGTCGCCCGCACGAAGCCCAGGAAGAACAGGAATCCGCCGACGAACAGCGCCGGGTAGTGGGCGTTGACGACGGTCCAGGCCATGAACAGGGCGTGCACGACGACAACCCACGCCGGTACCGGCATGAGCGGTCCCTCTCCGGTACTGCCGCCGTTACCATCTTCCGGCACCTCCCGGTCGCGCACAGCGGGCTTGTGCGCCAGTTCGGTCAGCTCGCGTTTGAACGCCAGGAAGTACAGCGCCGTCGAGGTCGCCACACCGAGCAGCGTGCGCCAGCCGAAGTGCGCCATCACGTACAGCAAATCCCACTGCCACGTCCGAGCGACCATCAGGATGGGTGGCGCGGCGAAATGGGTGAGCGTTCCGCCAATCGAGACGTTGACGAACAGCAGGCCGAGCGTGGCGTACTTCAATCGCGGGCTCGGGTCGAGGTCGTAGAACTGCCTGGCCAGCAACAGCGCGCAGATGGTCATCGCCGCCGGCTCGGTGATGAAGGATCCGAGGAGGGTCCCGAGCGAGAGGATCGAGCACCACCATGCCGCGGGAGTGCCCCCGCCGATGGCCGCGACCCGCCGCATTGCCGTCTCGGCGACCATGATGATCGGCCGAGTCGCAGCCAGCGCCATGATCACGATCACGAACAGCGGCTCGGTGTAGTTGACGGTGCCATTCAGATACCGCGTGGCGGTGTCCCAGCCGCGATTGGCGGTGATTGCCAGCATCAGGACCACCGCCCACAGCCCGAACACCACCTCAATCTCGCCGACCAGGTGGAGCAGTTCAGCCAGCACGCTCGGCTGTCGCGCGCAGCCGCGGGCATCGGCCGCCTGATCGTGCCGGTGCTGCACGCGGTGCGCAACACCCAGCACGCGTGGCGCGGCGAAGGTGTGCACGATGGCCAGCAGGAAGATGGCGGTGGCGACCGCGTTGAACGGATCCTGGTCCAGCCGTTGCGCGAGTGTCGCCAGCAGGCCATCGGCAGGCGCCGGGTAGCCGGACATCGGGACCGGGAACGGAGACGCCTGCAGTGGGTCGGCCATCCCACCGACCATATCCAACGGCTGCCGCGGCGACAAGGCCGACCGGCGTGGTACCCTCCCGCCGAACCTCACCTGCTCCAGGAGCGCGCCCGTGTCCGACGATCATCTGGTGCTCGATGACCCTGCGCGCCACTCGCGGCGTGCCTTCGTGTCGGCGCTGCTGGTCGCGGCCGGCGGCGCGCAGGTAGTGGCCCAGCCGTCATCCGCGCCGGTGCCAGCCGCGACGTCGCGACGTCTGCGGGTCGGCGTCGCCGGACTCGTGCACGGCCATGTCCGCGGCCTGATGGGCGCGCTCGGCAAGCGCAGCGACATCGATCTGGTCGGAGTCTTCGACGCCGACGCCGCGCTGCGCGCGCGCTTCGGCACGCAGCACGGCCTCGAGGCGACGCGCCTGTTCGCCGACCTCGACACCCTGTTGACCACCGCGCGCCCCGAGGCGCTGCTGGTCTACACCAATACCTTCGACCACCTCGCGGTGATCGAGACCGCGGCGCGCCGCGGCGTGCACGTGATGGTCGAGAAGCCGCTCGCGGTGTCAGTCGCCCACGCCACGGCGATGGCCACCGCCGCAGCTCGCGGCA
>JACDAO010000298.1 GCA_013695405.1 Acidobacteriota bacterium
GGACACGACGCTAGACGCGGCGACGCACCCGCCAGCACGCACGACGGATTGGCGTCCGGCGCGGACGCACCTGATCAGATGAAGCGGCCGCGCAACGTGCCGCCAGGGAGACGCCTCAGTGGCTCAAGCTTCGCGTGACCAGGCCGGTCGGGCGTTCGATGTGATCGTGGTCGGCTCGGGGGCGTCCGGTGGCTGGGCCGCCAAGCGGCTCGCCGAAGCCGGCATCAACGTCGCGTTGCTCGACGCCGGCCGCGCCCTGACCGACGCCGACTACAAGGAGCACGTACCGGCGTTCGGCCTCGACTACCGCAACCGCGCCAACGACATGATTCGCCAGACGCGCAGCCGCCAGAAGGACTGCTACGCCTGCACCGAGTACAACTACGACTGGTTCGTCAACGACAACGAGGAGCCGTACACCACGGCGGCCGGAAAGCCGTTCTCGTGGCAGGGCCGGATGCGGGTCGTCGGCGGCCGGACCAACGTCTGGGGCCGTCAGAGCTATCGCTTCGGCGATCTCGACTTCAAGGCGGCCAGCCGCGACGGCCACGGCATCGACTGGCCGATCGCCTACAAGGACCTCGCGCCCTACTACGACCAGGTCGAGGAGTACGTCGGCATCTCGGGCATGACCGAGAACGATCCGATGCTGCCCGACTCCAATTACCACCCGCCGATGGGGCTGACCTGCGCCGAGCAGCACGTCCGCGGTGTGGTCAGGCAGCAGTTCAACCGCACGCTGACGATCGGCCGTGTCGCCAACATCACCAAGCCGATCAACGGCCGAACGGCCTGCCACTACTGCGGACCCTGCGAGCGCGGCTGCAGCACCCACTCCTACTTCAACTCCGCCTTCACCACCGTCGCCGACGCGCTCAAGACCGGCAAGTGCACGCTGATCCAGAACGCGATGGTGCATCAGGTGCTGATGGACGCCAGCGGCAAGAAGGCGCGCGGCGTGCAGTACATCGATCGCCGCACTCGTCAGGTCAAGGAAGTCACCGCTCGCGTCGTCGTCCTCGCCGCGCAGGCACTCGAGTCGGTGCGGATCCTCTTCAACAGCCGCAACGCGCAGTACGAGAACGGCCTGGCCAACAGCAGCGGCGCGCTCGGCAAGTACCTGATGGATCACACCTGGGTGGCTGGCGGCGCGTCGGCCGAGTTCCCCGATCACGCCCAGAAGCCGTCGATCAACGGCCCGAACCGCCCCAACGGGCTTTATGTGATCCGGTTCCGCAATCGGCCCGGCGAGCCGGCCGCCAAGGGTTTCCTGCGCGGCTACGGCTTCCAGGGCGGTGGCTCGAACAACTTCAATTACGGCCTGCCCGGCTTCGGCGCCGCGTACAAGCAGGCGGTCCAGGGATCGGGCGTCGCCGCGGTGAGCTTCTCCGGCTTCGGCGAGGTCCTGCCCTACGAGGACAACCAGGTGACGATCGACCCGGACATGGTCGACGCCTGGGGTATCCCGGTGCTGCGCATCTCCATGGAGTGGAAGGAAAACGAGAAGAAGATGATCCCGGACATGGCCGACTCCGCCGCGGAGATGCTCGAAGCGGCCGGCGGCCGCAACATCCGGCCGTTCTTCGCGCTCGACCGCATCCCGGGGTACGGCATTCACGAGATGGGCATCGCGCGGATGGGCGCCGATCCGAAGCAGTCGGTGCTCAATCAGTTCCAGCAAACGCACGACGTCCCGAACCTGCTGGTCACCGATGCAAGCGGCTTCGTCTCAGGCGGCTGCCAGAACCCGACCCTGACGATCATGGCGTTGACGATGCGATCCACCGACCACCTGATGGAGCAGATGAAGCAGGGCACGCTGTAGGTGACCGCGCAACCCACCACGGCGACCGTGGCTGGCCGGACCTTCGACGTGATTGTCGTCGGCTCCGGCGCGTCGGGAGGCTGGGCCGCCAAACGCCTCAGTGAGGCCGGTTTGCAGGTGCTGCTCCTCGAGGCGGGGCGGCCGCTGGCCGATGCCGATCATCGCGAGCACGTCAGCGCGCACGATCTGCCCTACCGGAACCGGTCCGAGGCGATCATCCGACGCACCCGGCCGAAGCAGAAGGACTGCTACGCCTGCCGCGAGTTCAATTACGACTGGTTCGCCAACGACATCGACGAGCCCTACACCACGCCGGTCGACCAGCCGTTCGCCTGGATGGGCCGGATGCGGGTGGTGGGTGGGCGGACCAACGTGTGGGGGCGTCAGAGCTATCGGTTTGCCGACCTCGACTTCAAGGCGGCCAGCCGTGACGGGCATGGCGAGGACTGGCCGCTCGCGTATGCGGACCTGGCGCCGTACTACGAGATCGTCGAGGACTACGTCGGGATCACCGGCATCAACGAAGGCAGCGAGGTGCTGCCGGACGGGCGCTTTCATCCGCCGATGGGCCTGTCGTGTGTCGAGCACGCGGTGCGCAGCCGTCTGCGGACACAGTTTGGCCGGACCCTGACGCTGGGCCGTTCGGCCAACCTGACCAGGCCGATCAACGGGCGCCAGGCCTGCCACTACTGCGGCCCGTGCGAACACGGCTGCGTCACCCATTCGTACTTCAACGCCGCGTTCACGACCGTCGCCGACGCGGTGCGCAGTGGCCGGACCACGCTGGTGACCGGTGCGATGGTCGCGCAGGTGCGGGTCGACCCACAGACGCGGAAGGCCACCGGCGTCACCTACGTCGACCGCACGACGCGCGCGGTGCGCGAGGTCCGGGCCCGGGTCGTGATCCTCGCCGCGCAGGCGCTCGAGTCGACACGAATCCTGCTCAATTCGCGCAGCCGCCAGGACCCGGCCGGGCTCGGCAACAGCAGCGGCGTGCTCGGCAAGTACCTGATGGATCACATCAGCGGTGGCGGCGCGGCGGCGGAGTTTCCCGACCTGGCCGGCCGACCGGCGAGCCCCGATGGCCCGCGCCGGCCCAACGGCATCTACCTGATCCGCTTCCGCAACCTGCCAGGCCAGCCGTCGCAGCCGGGCTTTGTGCGTGGCTATGGCTACCAGGGCGGCGGTAGTACCGGCCTGCGCGCCAACGCGCCCGGGTTCGGGGCGGCTTTCAAAGCCGGCCTGCGCGAGCCCAGCACCAGTTTCAGCTTCGGCGGTTTCGGCGAGTGCCTCGCCTACGAGGACAACCAGGTCACGCTCGACCCTGACGTGGTCGACGCCTGGGGCATCCCTGTGCCACGCATCGCGATGCGCTGGCGCGACAACGAACTGGCGCTGCGCCGCGACATGGCCGAGCAGGCCGCCGAGATGCTGGACGCGATGGGCGGCCGGAACATCCAGGTGCGCCTGTCGGAGAAACAGAGCCCGGGCTATGGCATCCACGAGGTTGGCACCGCCCGGATG
>JACDAO010000309.1 GCA_013695405.1 Acidobacteriota bacterium
GATCAGCTCCCAGCCCGCGAAGAACAGCTCGAGCGCGCCGGCCAGCGCCACCAGCTGAATGCCCGTGGCGAACAGCCCGAGCAGCACGAAGAAGCGGACGAACCCGGGTTCCTTGTGCAGGTAGGTCCGCGAGAAGCGGGCGACAAGCGCCGTGAGCGTCGCCGTGAACAGCGAGATGGTTACCGACACGCCATCGACCAGCAGCACGGCGGGGATGTGGAAGTCGTGCAGGCGCAGCCAGTCGCCGAACACGACGTCGCCTCGCACCGGCTCGCCCAACACGCCGACAAAGCACCCCAGCGTCGCCAGGCTGCCCAGCAGCGACAGCACCAGCCCCCCGCCGATGACCCGCGACGCGGTCGACTCGGACGGATACCGCTGATGGCCCAGCACGCGAAGGCCGAGGACGAGGACGCTGGCCAGCGGCGAGAGCGTCGCCACCGCGAGGGCGACCTTCGCGGGCTCAGGCATCCAGGCCCAGCCCGCGGCGCACCAGCGCCGGGCCCAGATGGTTCCGCGACCGGCCGTGCCAGTCGGTGGAGCGATCGACAACGGGCAGCGCGACGGGATCGGGCACGTAGGGGACGAACCGGCCCCGCTCGAAGACCGCCATCGCGCCCGTCTGCGGATCGACCGAGACCAGTTGCACCCAGGCGTTGCCGACCAGTTCCGCGATTTCGGGTTGTCGACCGGCCACGCCGAGCAGGGCCGCCTCGGTGGCTTCCACGACGACCAGCAGGCGCATCGGCTCGTGCAACTCCACCATCTGGAGGGGCAGCCCGGTGCGCAGGTCACTCTGGTGTCCGTTCATCACGCCGATCAGCGCGGTCACGTTGTGCGGCAGCTTGGTGCCGCAACCGAACGTCTCGTTGTCCACGCTCGAGAAGTAGTACTCGAGGCTGATGCCGGCGCCGACCGGACCCACCGCCGCGAGGATGCGCTCGAGGATCGCGTCGTCGACATCGGTCGTCGGGTCGTAGCTGACGAGGAACGCCCGACGATCCAGGTGCAGGCCGCGCGTGGCGTCGCGCCGCCCGACGATGCAGATGGTGTTGGTGCAGTGCCCGTACTCCGGTCGCGGCTGCGCCAGGTGCGCCGACCTGGCTTCGACGTGTCGCAGCGCCTCGTCGGGCGACAGGCCGAGCGGCGCATCGTCGAAGCGCCGGCTGCGCTCCAGCGCGTTGTCACGACGGGCACGTTCGAGCACCTGGTGCACGTCCTCGAACGCCTGCCGGTGCGATTCCGGCAGTGCTTCGAGGTCGTAGTAGGTGATGCTGTCGTCCGCCGTGTCGTGCAGCGCGCCGACGAACCACACGTCGGAGGGAATGGTGATGCCGCGCTGCCGCACCGCATCGCGCACCTCGTCGCGGTTGGCCATGTCGGCGAACAGCCGCGCATTGGCGCCGCCGCGACGTCCGCCGCACGCCCCGCAATCGTGGGCAGATTCGTGGGGGTTGTTCAGGCTCGACGACCCGTGTCCAATGAAGACGATGACGCGCGCGAAGTTGCCGGCCAGGCCGATCGTGCGCAGCACGGTGGCGACGCGATCCGCGCACTCAGTGGTGGAGAAGCCGACCGGCTTGCCGCTGTCGGAGTCCTCGACATGGGCGGCGCGCACCGTCGACAGCCTCGTCTTCGGACGTGGTGCCAGCGACGCCGTCAGGCGGTTGCCGAGGGAGATGAACGACCGCGGCGCCAGCACGTGTGCCAGCGTGCGCATCGACGAGGCAGGGCCGAGCAGGAACGACATGCTCGCGCCGCCGGACAGGGTGCGCGAGCCGAAGGTGGCGCGACGCTCCCAGTGGTGCCAGGTGCGGCGAAGGCGGTCGCGGGCCGCATGCCAGTCGAGATGGCCTGGCACCGGTCGTTCGTGCACCTGATGCGCGGGCGTGACGACCACGGGACAGTGCGCGGCTGGCGTCCGGTCGTACAGGCCCTGGTAATCGATCGCGACGCCGAAGAAGCCAGCGACGCCGAAGGTCACATAGCCGGGGTGGAGTTCCTCGATGGCGCGCCGCATCGACTCCTCGCGTTCGTCGATGCAGAAGACGAACTGCGCCAGTGGGCGCTCCGACCACGCCGCCGCCGGTGTGGACCGCCGTGCCGCGAGGGCGTCGAGGATCGACCGGCGATACGACCGCTCGAATGCGTCGTGCAAGCAGCGTCGACGCTGCAACGGCCGGAACGCCGAACACTCGCGCCAGATCGCGGCCAGTGCCTGGTCGTCCTGCGCGAGGACGTCGGCCGCGGTCCACGCCGATGCGCGCGCGATCCACCACAGCGGCACCGCGTCGAGCACGCGCGGTCTGACGGGCGGCGGCGGCAACCGAGCCCGCAACGCGTCCCAGGTCGAGGCGACCCCGAGCCCGGCGCAGGTACGTGCCACGATCCGTCGCTCGAACAGCAGTCGAACGGCGAGGAACTCGGCCAGCGCCGGCGGCGCGTCGGCCACGTGG
>JACDAO010000479.1 GCA_013695405.1 Acidobacteriota bacterium
ACGCAGCTGATGACGCTGGTCGCGGGTGTCATTCCCGATGCCCGCGCCGATGTGACGTCGGGCGCGACGTACCCGGGCGCGAGCGGCATCACGGCCAACGGGGCGCGCGCGAACTCGACCAACTACATCATGGACGGCGGGTCGAACAACGACCACTACAGCAACGCCTCCAACCCGATGCCCAACCCGGACGCCCTGCAGGAGTTCTCGGTGCAGACCAACTCCTTCAGCGCGCAGTACGGGCGCAACGCGGGCGCGATCGTCAACGCCGTCACTCGCTCGGGCACCAATGGTTTCCGCGGGCTCGGCTTTGGCTACGTGCGCGACTCGTCGATGAACGCCAACAACTTCTTCACGCCCGGCATCGACGACGGCTTGAGCCGCAAGCAGTTCGGCGGCACGTTCGGCGGCCCGATCGTCAAGAACCGGACATTCTTCTTCGGCTCCTACCAGGGCACGCTGCAGGAGCAGCGTCCGGCGGACCTGGCGACCCTCGTGCCGACCGCGGCCCAGCGTCAGGGCAACTTCGCCGGCTACACGCGCACGCTGCGCGACCCGCTGACCGGACAGCCGTTCGCGGGCAACATCATCCCGGCCAACCGCATCGACCCGACGGCGGCCCTGATCCTCGCGCAGTATTTGCCGCTGCCGAATCCGAACGCCGGCGACCCGCTCAACACCCTGCGCTACTCGCGGCCCGCCAATTCCGATGACCACCAGTACCTGCTGCGGATGGACCACAGCTTCAACAACAACCACCGCATCTACGGCCGCTACTGGCGGTCGAAGGCTGCTGTGCCGGAATACCTCGACGCGAGCAACGTGCTCACGAGCTCGTTCGGCCGGACCTGGGACAACCAGATCATCTCGGTGAACGACACATGGGTGGTTTCGCCCGCGCTCGTGAACAACCTTGTCGTCACCTACAACCGGACCTACAACGACAACTTTCAGGTCCAATCGCCGTCGTATGCCGACATCGGCATCCCGGGCGTGTACAACGACGCGACGCCGCAGTGGTTCTTCAACGTCGGCGGCTGGTTCGGCATCAACACCGGCGACACCAACAAGTTCAACCGCGACGAGTATCAGGTCGTCAACACGCTGCGCTGGACCAGGAACCGTCACGAGATTGCCACCGGCATCGACTACAGCTACGGCAAGGGCGACATCATCAACAACTTCCGCGCCAACGGCCGGTACACGTTCAACAACGCCGCGCCGTTCACCGGCGACGCGCTCGCCGACTTCCTGCTCGGCAAGTTCCAGTCGTTCGAGCAGGGCGTGGGCGAGTACAAGAACACCCGCTTCCACTACCTCGCGGCGTTCGTCGAGGACACGTGGCGCTTCAACCAGAGGCTGACGCTCACGATGGGCCTGCGCTGGGATCCGAACGTGCCGTACACCGACGTAAACGGGCGCCTGGCGGGCTACCGCCCTGGCCAGGAGTCGCAGGTCTACACCAACGCGCCTGTCGGCATGCTCTATCCTGGCGACGCAGGCTTCCCTGACGGCGGCTACGACAGCAGCTGGGGTCTGTTCGCGCCGCGCGCCGGCTTCGCGTACGACGTGACGGGTGATGGCAAGACGAGCCTGCGAGCCGGCTACGGCCTGTTCTACGACAAGCCGAACAGCATCACGACCAACAGTGCCGCCACGCAGGGCCCCTTTGGCACCGTGGCGCGTGCCGACGGCAACGCGGCCAACAGCCTGCGCAACACGTGGGCCGGCAGCACCAATCCCTTCCCGGTGGACATCTTCAACGTGCCTGCCGACGCGCGCGTCGTACTGCCGTTCAATGCGTTCAGCTACGCGGCCAACATGCGGCCAGGCAAGATGCATTCCTGGCACGTCACCGGTGAGCGCGAGATCTTCAGCGCGACGATGCTGCGCGTGGCATATGCGGGTTCCCGGGGCGATGGCCTGACGATCGGCGTCGAACTGAACCCGGCCATCTACGTGGAGGGCGCGACGACGGCCACGACCAACCAGCGTCGTCCGCTGTTCCCCAACTACGGCAACATCACGAGCATCGAGCCGCGCGGCAAGTCGACGTACCACTCGCTGCAGGTCACGGTCGACAAGCGCCTCAGCGGCGGGCTGTCGGTGTTGTCCAACTACACGCTCAGCAAGAGCATGGACAACACGTCGGCGAACAAGCAGAACGGCACGACCTCAGTCAACCCGTTCGACTTGTCTTACGATTGGGGCCCGGCCAACGCCGACCGCCGGCACCGCTGGGTGACGTCGCTGCTCTGGGAAGTCCCCGGCCAGTTCGACAATCCGGTGCTCGGTGCGGTGCTGTCGGGCTGGAACCTGACCGGTATTTTCACCATCATGAGCGGCCAGCCGTTCACGGTCACCAGCGGCGTGGACAACGCCCGATCCGGGACCGGCGGTCAATACGCTGACCAGAGCGGCGATCCGATCCTGTCGAGCGACCGGCCGACCTCCGAGCGCCTCGCGCAGTGGTTCAACACCTCGGCGTTCACCGTCAACGCCCCCGGCACGTTCGGCAACGCCGGCCGCAACTCGCTGCGCGGCCCCGACTACCAGACGCTCGACCTGGGGCTGCACAAGACGTTTTCCCTATCGGGCCGCGTCCGCACGCAATTCCGTCTCGAGGCGTTCAACGCGCTGAATCACGCCAACTTCGGGCTGCCGGTAGGCAACCGCTCGTCCGGCAACTTCGGCCGCATCACCGCCGCCAACGTCGCGGG
>JACDAO010000315.1 GCA_013695405.1 Acidobacteriota bacterium
GTGCTGATCGTGCCCGACACGATGCCGCTGCCAGCCGGCGCCGGCACCGCCCATCGGCTGGCGGACGGGCTCACGGGATGGCTGCCGGATCCGCGGCCGGAGCCCGGAGCGCACGGGACCGCTTGCCTGCTCAAGCTGACGTCCGGCAGCACCGGCGCGCCCCGCGCCACCGCCACCGAGGAGCATCACCTGGTCGCGGACGTGCGGCAGATCGTCGCCAGCATGGACATCGGCCCGCAGACCCGCCAACTGGCCGTGATTCCGCTGTCCCATTCGTACGGCTTCAGCAACTTGCTGCTGCCGCTGCTCTGGCAGGGCACGCCGCTCCGGCTGCGCCCGCAGTTCGTGCCGACGCAGATCGCCGGTGACGTCGCCGACGGCGCGATCGAGACGTTGGCCGGAGTGCCGTTCATGTTCGACCATCTCGCCCGCCACCAGGCGGCGCCGCTCGGTCCGACGCTGCGCCTGGTGCTGTCGGCCGGCGCACGGCTCTCGTTCGAGACCGTGCAGGCGTTCCATCGAGCCACCGGCCTGAAGGTGCGCTCGTTCTACGGCTCCAGCGAGACCGGCGGCATCTGCTTTGACGACAGCGCCGCGCTCGATCCGGCGGTGCCGGTGGGTCGTCCGCTGGCCCACACCGTGGTGCAGTTGCTGCCCGACGACCAGGCGCCGAGCGGGTCGGGCCGCCTCGCGGTGCTGGGGCCGGCAGTGATTGAGCGCTACGCAGCCGACGGGTCGACCGAGCCGGCACCGGGCGGCCAGTTCGTGACCGGCGATTACGGCTACCAGGACGCGGGAGGGCGCTTCGTGCTGACCGGGCGCACCGCGTCGTTCGTCAACGTCGCCGGCCGCAAGGTGCAGCCGCAGGACGTCGAGGCCGCCCTGCGGGCCCTGCCCGCGATTGCCGACGCGGTGGTGATGGCGGTGCACGACGAGGTCCGCGGCGAGGCGCTCGGCGCCTGCCTGGCCAGCGCACGGCCCTGGACCGGGCGGCAGGTCCGCGAGGCGCTGTCGGCACGGCTCGCGCCACACAAGTTGCCGCGCGTGGTGGTGGTGCTGCCCGAGTTGCCGGTGACCGCGAGAGGCAAGATCGATCGCGCCGCGGTCGCGCGCTTGCTCGACGACGCGCAGCGGTGAGTCAGGTCAGCCGCGATTCCATCGTGACGCCGCGTTCGAGCATCTTGGACACCGGACACGCATCGGCGATCTCCAGCAGACGGGCGCGCTGGATCGCGTCGAGCTCGCCACCGACCGTGATCTCGCGCACCATCACCGGCGTCGGCTCGGCGGTCAGGCTGACGCGTACCTCGACCTCGGTGAGCGGCCACTGCTTGCGCTGCGCGTACATCCGCAGGGTGATGGTGGTGCACGCGGCCAGGCTGCCCATCAGCAACTCGTAAGGGCTGGGCGCCGTGTCGGTGCCGCCGACGTCGGTCGGCTCGTCGGCGGTGAAGGTGTGGGTCGGCGCGTGCAGTGTGGTCTGGTAGCCGCTGCCGAGCGTGGCCGTCAGGGTGCGGAGGCTCATGCACCCAGCCTATCAGCGAGTCAGCTTCTTCAGCAGCGCGATCTGGCCGCCGTGATACGCCAGGTGCTGCACCAGGCCGTGCACGGTCTGACCGTAGGTGACGCCGCTGCCCAGCGACCGGTCGCGCTCGTCGCCGACCACTTCGTCGAGGCGCGACTCGGGGAAGCCGGCCACCGCCTCGGTCAGCCGCGCCATTGCCGCCGTCATCGCCAGGCGCATCGCCGCCCAGCCGGTCTCGTTGCTCGAACTGGGTACCGGCCAATCGCCATCGGCCGGATCCGCGGCGGGATGCCCGGACAATCGCCGGGTCACCTCGATCACCCATGAGGTCATGTGGGCGGTGATCTCGGCGATCGAGTGCACCGCGGCCGATGGCCGGTGCTCGGCTTGCGCCGGTGTGACGTCGGCCAGCAAGATCATCACCGACGGGCCGTGCCAGGCATCGCCGTCGAAGGCGCGATGCAGTTCGCCGATCAAACGCGAGGTTCGTGCGCTGCCCATGGCGCCATCATAGGCATTTCACCGGCCGCGCGCGACCGCGATCGCCTGGTGCGATCGGCGCGGCTCCGCGCCCCCATGGAGTCGCCCACCGGCACGGTCGAACTGGAGCGCAGCGGCGTAGCCGTAGCGCATCTCGCCCTTGCGACCAATCTTCTGGAAGCGGTGGCCGCGGGCCGTCAGGTCGTCGAGTAC
>JACDAO010000329.1 GCA_013695405.1 Acidobacteriota bacterium
CACCGGCGGCTCGCCGACGCCACGCAGCGGCTCGAGGAGCAGCACCCCCAGCGTCAGCTCACCAGCCGGATGCGACGTCTGGCGGCGCTCGACGAGCGCCTGCAGGCCGCGACGCGCGCAACGCCCATGCGGGCACAGGCGCGACTGGCCGCGAGCCGGCAGCGGCTGGCCGGGAGCGGACTCGACCACCGACTGGCACAGGCCCGTCGTCGCGTCGATCACCACATCAGCCGGATCGGCGCCGCCATGACCAGCGCGAGCCACGATCGCGACCGGCACCTGTCGATGCTGTCGGCGCAACTGGACGCCCTCAGCCCGTTGCGCACACTGGCGCGCGGCTACGCGATCTGCTGGGATGCCAGCCATACTCGACTCGTCCGTAGCGTCGCCGCGGTGATGCCAGGCGACCGGATCCACGTGCAGTTGCCCGATGGCGAGCTGCAGTGTGCCGTGGACGACTCCCCGTCCACCGCCGCCCCACGTCCATGACCGACCCCACCGACTTCGAACAGGCGATCAGCGAGCTCGATCAGATCGTCCGCGCCCTCGAGCAGGGCGACCTGCCGCTCGAACAATCGCTCGGCTTGTTCGAGCGCGGCGTCAAGCTCTCGCGGTTCTGCCACGAGCGCCTCGAGGACGCCGAGAAGCGTATCCAGGTGCTGACCGAAGGCGGCGGCCTGCGCGACGAGACCGCCGCCTTCGAGAAAGACCTCGCGCCCCGGCTGCCCGATCGCGGATGAGCGCGCCGGACTTCGCGACATTCGCCGACGCCTGCCGTCGCGATCTGGAGCAGGCCCTCGAGCGCTGGCTGCCGACGCCGCCGGACTGCCCGTCCCGCCTGCACGAGGTGATGCGCTACAGCCTGCTCGCGGGGGGCAAACGGCTGCGGCCGGTGCTGGTGCAGGCTGCGGCCGACGCAGTCGCGCAGGGTCATCCCGATGCCCGCACGCTGGCGCTGCCGGCGGCCTGTGCCCTCGAGATGATCCACACCTACTCGCTGGTGCACGACGATCTGCCGGCGATGGACAACGACACGTTGCGACGGGGCCGGGCCACCGCGCACGTGGTCTATGGCGACGCCCTGGCCATCCTGTCGGGGGACGGGCTGCTCACCGAGGCGTTCGCGCTGCTGGCTCGCGAACCGTCGCTCGACAGCCCGGCGATCGCCCAGCGCAAGCTGCTGACGATGGCGCTGATTGCCGCGTCGGCGGGCGTGTCGGGCATGGTCGGCGGACAGGTGCTCGACCTGCAATGGGAAGGCGCACCCCGCCAGGCCGTCATCGACGATGACCTGGCGCGCCTGCAGGACGTGCACGCCCGCAAGACCGGGGCGTTGATCCGCGCCTCCACCGGCGCCGGCGCGATCATGGCCGGGGCGGCGCCCGACGCGGTGGCCGCGATCGACGCCTACGGCACCGAGCTCGGTCTGTGCTTCCAGATCGTCGACGACGTGCTCGACGTGGAGGGCACCGCGGACGAACTCGGCAAGCATGCCGGCAAGGACGAAGCGGCCGGCAAGCTGACCTACCCGGCACTGTTCGGCGTCGACGGATCGCGGCGGCGCGCCGAGGGCTGTGTCACCCGCGGCCGCGCCGCGCTCGACCGGGCCGGCCTGTCGGGACACCTGCCCGCGGTCCTCGACTGGGCCCTGACCCGCCGCACGTGACTGCCGCTCGTCGCGCACGCGTCAGACTCGATGTGCTGCTGGTGCAGCGCGAGCTGGCGCCCTCGCGCGAACGGGCTCGAGCGCTGATTCTGGCCGGTCACGTGGTGCTGCCCGGCGCCTCGACATCGCCCAAGCCCGGTCACCTGGTCGATGCCGATGCCGAGGTCACGCTGCACCAGCCCGATCACGCGTACGTCGGCCGGGGCGCACTCAAGCTGGCCCACGCGCTCGACACCTTCGGCATCGTGGTCGACGGCCGCGAGGCCCTCGACGTCGGCGCCTCGACCGGCGGCTTCACCGACGTGCTGCTGCGCCGCGGCGCGACGCACGTCGTCGCGCTCGATGTCGGGCACAATCAGCTCGATTGGCGGCTGCGGTCCGATCCACGCGTCAGCTGCCTCGAACGCGTCAACGCCCGCCACCTGCGGCCGGAGCATCTTCCCGAGACCCACCGTGCCTTCGACATCGTCACCGCCGACGTCTCGTTCATCTCGCTGCGGTACATTCTGCCGGTGGTGCCGGCGCTGCTGCGGCCAGGCGCCGACGTGATCACGCTGGTCAAGCCGCAGTTCGAGGCGGGTCGCGACGAAGTCGGCAGGCACGGGGTGGTGCGTGACGAAGCGATCCGCGTCCGCGTGCTGCAGGAAGTGATTGACGCGGCGGCCGCGCTCGGCCTGCACGCGCACGGACAAGCGCCCTCGCCAATCGAGGGCATGGAAGGCAACCTCGAATGGCTGGCGCACTTCCGCAGGCACCCATGACCGTCAGCATCCGCCACGTCGGGATCGTCGCCAAGCCCGGGCTGGCCGAGGCAGCCGACCTGCTGCTGGCGGTCGGACACTGGCTGCAGGCGCGCGGCGTGACGCCGCACTACGACCGGCCGACCGCGGCCCTCACCGAGGGCGATCTGCCCGGCGAGGTCGATGAGCCCGACACGCTCGGCGCCGAGGTGCAGATGATGCTGGTGCTCGGCGGCGACGGCACGCTGCTCGGCACCGCCGGACGGCTCGCCCGTGGCAACTACGACGTCCCGGTGCTAGCGGTCAATTACGGCAGCCTCGGGTTCCTCACCGAGGTGACGCTGCCAGAGGTGTACGGAGCGCTTGGCCGGGCCCTCGACGGCGAGGCGCCCGAGGAGCGGCGCTTGATGCTGGCGGCCACGGTCCAGCGCGCCGGCGGCGAGGAGGAACGGCACCTCGCGCTCAACGACGTGGTGATCACCAAGGGCGCGCTGTCGCGGATGATCGACCTGGCGGCGTCGGCCGACGGGCAGCTGATCGCGCACTTCAAGGCCGACGGCCTGATCGTCGCCTCGCCAACGGGATCGACCGCGTACAACCTCTCGGCCGGGGGTCCGATCGTCCACCCCGGCGTCGACGCGGTGGTGTTGACGCCGATCGCGCCGCACACCCTCACCAACCGCCCGGTCGTGCTGCCGGCCTCGGCCGCCCTCGAACTGCGCGCGGTGGCCGAAGACGGCCGGTTGGTGCGCGACGAGACCTACGTCACCTTCGACGGCCAGACCGGCGCCATCCTCGCCCCGGGCGACAGCATCCGCGTCACCCGCGCGGCCTATGCCCTGCGCTTGCTGAAGCCCGGCAACCGCGGCTACTTCCAGATGCTGCGCCAGAAGCTGCGGTGGGCGGAACGATAAGTTCAGAATTGGGGTGGCCTACTTCCGCTCCCGCCGGAAGTAGTCCACCTGCCACTCCTGCACGTTGCGGTTGTGATCGGGCAGGTTGCTCGCGAAGACGTGCGAACCGTCGTTGCGGCTGACGAAGTACAGCGAATCGACATTGGCGGGCGCCAGCGTGGCTTCGAGCGAGGCCTTGCCGGGTGAGGCGATCGGCCCGGGCGGCAAGCCCGGATAGCGGTACGTGTTGTACGGCGAGTCGACTTGCAGCCCGGCGCGGGTCAGGTTGCCGTTCCATTGACCGGCCCGCTTGAGCGCATAGATGACCGTCGGATCGGCCTGCATCGGCATGCCGATCTTCAGGCGGTTGTGGTACACCGCCGCTACCTTCGGCCGTTCCTCGCCACGCGCGGTTTCCTTCTCGACCAGCGCCGCCAGCGACACCACCTGGCGCACCGAGAGGCCGGTTGCCTTGGCGCGGGCCTGCATCTGCTGATCGAAAACGCCGAGGAATCGGCTGGTCATCCGCTGCACCAGCGCCGCAGCGTCGGTGTGCCGCGGCAGGTGGTAGGTGTCGGGAAACAGGTAGCCCTCGAGCGTGTCGGCCTCGGGGTCGAGCGACTTGATCGCCGCGGCATCGCGCGATGCCGTCACGAACGATCGCGCGTCGCCCAGCCCGGCCTGGGCGAACAGTTGTGCCATCTCCTCGATCGTCAGGCCTTCGGGGAAGGTCAGCGGCACCAGGTAGACGTCGCCGCGCGCGAGGCGATCGATCACCATCGCGGGTGGCTGGGCCTCCATGAAGCGATACTCGCCGGCCTTGAGGGATCGCCCGCCGCCTGACCAGCGCCAGGCCAGTCGGAAGGTCAGCTCGTCGCGGACCACGCCGGCCGCGACCAGGCGCCGGCCGATGCCGATCGTGCTCTCGCCCGGCGGCACCTCGACGAATTGCTCGCCGGTGAAGCCGGCGTATGGGACCGACACCCGACGAGAGACCCAGAACGCGGCGCCGGCACCCAGCACCAGGACGAGCAGCAGCACGAACAACAGGAAGCGCTTCACGTGAGGGTCATCCTGGGATGAGTGTCGAGGTATTCCTGCAGCAGCACCGCGGCGGCCGCGGCGTCGAGGTTCGCCTTGCGCCTGGCCCAGTCACGTTCGCGGCGGGCCAGCAGCGATTCGGCTTCGACGCTGGTCAGCCGCTCGTCCAAGGGCACCACCGGCACCGGCAGCTTTTTCGAGAGCCGCTCGATGAAGTCGAGGGCTGCGGGCGTGAAGTCGGTGGCGCTGCCGTCGAGCCGCTTGGGAACGCCGACGACCACCGCCGCCAGATCTTCGTCCTCGGTGCGGAATCGGGCGATCACGGCCAGCAGCGCCGTCCATTGGTTGCGCAACGACGTGCCGTGCACGACTTCGAGCGGACGGGCCAGCACGCCCGAGGCGTCGCTGACCGCCACCCCGGTCCGCCTGTGGCCCAAATCAAACGCCAGCACGCGCACGCCGAACAGCGTAACAGGTAGGGGGCGCGGCGCTTCCGGCCGATACTGTGGCCGTGGGACTGGTTGCCGCCCTGCTCGTGCTCGTGCTCGCCCAGTCGCCGCAGTCGGCGCCGCCACAGACGCCCGAACCGCCCGCCGCGCCATCGACCGGTGTGCCACAGGACGATGGCCGTCCAGCTGGCACCGCATCGCCTGCCGACCTGGTGCGGGC
>JACDAO010000343.1 GCA_013695405.1 Acidobacteriota bacterium
GCCTGAGCGCCGATCGCCCCGGCTCGAACAGTTCCGCCCATGGATTGCGACGACCGAGGATGGCATCGCTGATCAGCATCGCGCTCAGCGTGCCGAAGGTCATGCCGTTGCCGGAGAAGCCGGTGGCCACGTACTGATGATCGGCACTGGGCCCGATGTACGGCAAGCCGTCAGGCGTCTCGATCACCTGCCCTGACCATCGGTGCGTCACCACCACGCCCGGCACCAGCTCGGCCAACCGCTGCTGCAGCCGATCGTGGTGCTGGTGCGTGGTCGCCTCTTGGCCGGTCTTGTGGTCCTCGCCACCGTAGATGACCAGGTCGTCGTCGCCGTCGGGCTGCACGCGGACATAGTCGTACGGGTCGTTGGTGTCCCAGAACAGGGCGTCGGGAAGCGTGCCGCGCGGCACGCGCCCCGCGACCACATAGCTCGTGTACAGCGCCAGCTTGGTCTGGAAGACCGAGGCGCTGATCGTGCCGCTGACGCCGACCAGCGGGTTGTGCGTGGCCAGCACGATGTCGTCGCAGGTCAGCGTCACGCCGTTGACGTCGACGCGAAGCGGGTCGGTCGAGAACGTGTCGACGGCGCTTTGCTCGTGGATGCGACCTCCGCCCGCGACAATCGCCTCAGCGAGTCCCGCCAGATACTGCAGGGGCTGGAACCGCGCCTGATTGGCGTAGCGCACACCCGGGCGCCCCAGCCCGGGCACCTCGAGCTGGTAGGTGGCGTCAAAGCCCAGGTCTCGCGCGAGGCGCGCCTGCGCCTCGAAGTCGGGTGGCTCGACCGTCGGCACGCGTGGCGCGTGCAGGTAGCCGTCGACGCGCGCGAACGCGCAGTCGATCCGGCGCTCGTGCACGATGCTCGCGACCTGCTCGATGGCCGCGAGTCCGGCGTCCCACGCGGCCTGCGCGTGATCGCGGCCGAAGCGAGCCACCAACTCCGACAGCAACGTGTCGGTGACCATCGTCAGGTGGGCCGTCGTACTTCCGGTGTCGATCTGGCCGCAGCGATCACGTTCGAGCACCGCGACGCGCTTGCCGGCGGTCGTCAGGAGGTAGGCGGCCGTCAGCCCGGCCAGGCCACCACCAACCACCACCACGTCGACGTTGCCGTCGTGGTCGAGTCGTGGAAACTGCGGGAGTGGATTCGCGGTTCTCCAATATGAGGATGTGTTCGTCGATGACGCCGTGGTCCGAGACATGCGTACCTCCGTGCCGCGTTCTTGCAAAGGCTTCGCCACATGCGCGCTGACGCCCTGCGGGTCGGGCAGCCGGTCTGGCTGCCGCCCAGTAGTGGGCGGCGGGATCCCATCTATCCGGTGCTGCGCGGTGAGGTCGCCACTGACGTGGTCGTCGTCGGTGGGGGCTTTACGGGCAGCGCCGTCGCGGCGCTGTTTGCCGAGGCCGGTGTTCGCGTCTGCGTGGTCGAGGCAGCAGCCGTGGGTCGAGGCAGCACGGCAGCCAGTACGGCCCTGCTGCTGCAGGAGCCCGATCTCGGGCTGCTCGATCTGGAGCGGCGCTATGGACCAACGGCCAGTCGTCGGATCTGGCAGCTCAGTCACGAAGCGGCGCGCGGCCTCGTGACTGCCTTGCGCCGGCTTCGGGTCGACTGCAATCTGGCGGCGCGGCCATCGATCTACTACACGACCAGCGGCAGGGCCGTCGAGGCGTTGTGCGCGGAACACCGGCATCGCTGCGCAGTCGGCCTCGGTGGCACGTGACTCACTGCCGGCGCGCTGCGTCGGCGCACGGGAATGGCTGGTCGCGGCGCGATCGAGACGCGCGGCAACGCCGCGTTCGACCCGTTCAAGGCCAGCCTCGGGCTGATGGCCGCGGCGGTGGCCCACGGCGCGCAGGTGTTCGAGCGATCGGCCGTGCGACGGATCGAACGCGACGGCGAAGGCGTGCGCGTCCACACTGCGCACGGGCAGGTTGTCGCCTCGAGAGTGATCGTCGCCACCGGGTACGCGACGCCGGACTTCCGGCCGCTGGCGGGTCGCTTCCGGATGCACCACACGTACGTGCTGGCCACCGAGCCCGTCGACGACGAGCAGCGGCGCGACCTGGGCCTCGGCAATGTCCTGCTGTGGGACACCGATCGGCCGTACCACTACGTCCGCTGGACCGACGACCAGCGATTGCTGATCGGTGGCGAGGATCGGCCAGTCGACCCGCGCCGCCGACGGGCCACGCAGTTCCGTGAGGCGACGCGACAGCTGCGCGCGCACTTCGAGGCGCTGCTGCCCGCGCTGGCTGACATCCGGACGGACTACGCCTGGGAAGGCCTGTTCGCGATGACGCCGGACAGCCTGCCGTACATTGGCCCGCACCGGCGCTATCCACGGCACCTGTTCGCGCTCGGCTACGGGGGCAACGGCATGACCTTCGGCTTCATGGCCGCCCGCATGCTGCTCGAGCACTGGCAGGGCACCGCGTCTCCGGACCACGCGCTGTTTGCCTTCACACGCGGCGCTGGAGGGGCGTGAGCTCGAGCGTAGGGTCACGATGGTCGCACACAGACCGCGGTGCCGCCCGATTGATGTGCGTTGTCACGCTGCGATCGCTCGTGACGACGTAAATTTTTGTACAACTTCGCCTCGCCTCTCGCTCCGGGCGAAGTGTCGGGCCCGTGGCAGTACATGGCAGCGGACTTGCTGATGTCGATGGTTCACGGGCCGCTGTCACGAGGCCCTGATTCAGGAGGTAGGCATGGCAGACAACACGACGCGCCGCGATGACTCGGTGCGAGAAGAGCTTTCAGCCTTTGGGGAACGACTCACTGGCGCGACCAAGGACGCGGCCGGCTCGCTGACTGGCAACTCGCAGCTCGAGCGCGAAGGCGAGCGAGAGAACGCGGAAGGGCAAGCCCGTCAAGCCCGCAACGACGTCTTCGACGACACCGACGGGGTGCCGGGGCGCCCCGTGGTGAGCGGGCGCGGCGGGCCGGCGCTCGACAACACGTCGTCGTCGACCGGTACGGTCAGCGAAGAGATCGGCGCCACTGGCGAGCGGGCAAAGGGCGCGGTCAAGGAGACCACCGGATCGATGCTCGGCCTGGGCCGGCTGGAACAGGAAGGCGCGGCCGAGAACACCAGCGGGCGGGCGCGGCAGGCCGCGAACGACGCGGTCGGCGACGCGACCCCGACCGGGAAGTCCGGCTCGGGTCGCCTGGTCACCGGGCTGTACGACACGCCGGATCACGCCTCGCGGGCCTACCAGGACCTGACCACCCGCCATGGCTACGCCTCCGACGACATCAGCGTGATGATGTCCGACGAGACCCGCAAGCGCCAGTTCGGTGGTGCCGAGCCCGGCGCCGAGTTCGAGACCGGGTCGAAGGCCGCAGAGGGTGCGGGCGTGGGCGGGGCCACCGGTATCGGCGTCGGTGCGGCGGTCGGCGCGCTGCTCGCCGCGGCCTCGTCGATTGCCATTCCGGGACTTGGCTTGATCGTGGCCGGTCCGATTGCCGGGGCAATTGCCGGTGCGGGCGCGGGCGGCGCGGCCGGCACGCTGATCGGCGCGCTGATTGGCGCCGGCATCCCCGAGGAGCGCGCCAAGGTCTACGACCAGGGCATCCGCGACGGCGGCATCGTGCTCGGGACGCAGGCTCGGGACGACGCGCACGCCGCGGAACTGGAACGCGACTTCACCACTCACGGCGGACGGGACGTCCGCCGCTGACATGTGCACGTCGTGCGGGTGCCCCGGGCACTCGCACGACGGTCTCCGACTCCCGTCATCCGGTGAGGGAGGCCCTCCACCTCATGCTTCGACGAAGCCCCTTGGACGAGGCCAGGTCGGGCAACGTGGACGTATCATCGGCTTCCGCCAGCGTAAACGGAAACGGTCTCGCGTAGCGGTCGGACTTGTCCTCGCGTAGCGGTCGGACTTGTCCGACCGGGATGTGGGTTGACGTGAAAGTCCTCGAGCGTGGAACAGGGACATCGGCCGTCGGGGGCGAGCGGGCAGCAGGAGGCCAGATGGACGACAGCAGCACAGTGGTTCCCTCGCAGGCGACGCCGGTCCTGGCCGTCAACCGGCGCACCTTCGTCCGGCGTGTCTCCGGGTCGATGGCGGCGTTGTCGCTCGTGCCCGAAGGCAGTCAGGCGCAGACCCAGATGTCAGGCGCCGACACGGTCCCGCGGGGCGCGCCGGCGGTCGCCCGCAACGGCCCCCCGCGGATCCGGTTCGCGGTAATCGGTGTCAACCACGGCCACATCACCAGCATGACCGACGCGGTGCTGCGCGGCGGCGGCGAACTGGTCTGGCTGCACGCCCCCGAACCGGCCCTCGCCAAGCAGTTCCTGGAACGCTTTCCGATGGCCAGGCAGGCCCGCACCGAGGCCGAGATCCTCGAGGATCCCTCGATTCAGGCCGTGCTCAGCGCCGGCATCCCGGATCAGCGGGCGCCGCTCGGCATCCGGGTGATGCGGCACGGCAAGGACTACGTCGCCGACAAGCCCGGCATCACCAGTCTCGAGCAACTCGCCGAGGTCCGGGCGGTGCAGGCCGCCACCAGGCGGATCTACTCGATCGTGTTCAGCGAGCGGTTCGAGAACCGCGCCACCGTCAAGGCCGGTGAACTGGTCAAGGCCGGCGCGATCGGCACCGTGGTGCAGACGATTGGCCTCGGCCCGCACCGCATGAGCATCCCGACCCGTCCGGCCTGGTTCTTCGAGAAGGCCCGCTACGGCGGCATCCTGTGCGACATCGCCGCGCATCAGGCCGACCAGTTCCTGTTCTTCACCGGCTCGACCCGTGCCGAAGTCGTCGCCTCGCAGACCGGCAACCTGCACTACCCGAAGTACCCCGAGTTCGAAGATTTCGGCGACATGCTGGTGCGTGGCGACCGCGGCTCGGGCTACATCCGTGTCGACTGGTTCACCCCCGACGGCCTCCCCACCTGGGGCGACGGGCGCCTGACCATCCTCGGCACCGACGGGTTCATCGAGGTACGCAAGAACGTCGACATCGCCGGGCGGCCAGGCGGCAGCCACTTATTCGTGTCGGACCAGAAGGCCACGGCCTACATCGATTCTGCCCAGGTCGAGTTGCCCTACGGTCGGCAGTTGGTCGACGACATCGTCAACCGCACGGAGACGGCGATGCCGCAGGCGCACTGTTTCCTGGCCACCGAACTGGTGCTGCAGGCACAGCAACGCGCGCAACGCCCGACCCTGCCCGCCTGAGTTCCGCAGGCCGCCTGCACTGGGATCCCGTAAGCGATCGATTCCTGAATAGACGACGAGGCGAATGCGCTGCGGTCGCAGCCACAGCGCGCGCCGTACCTGATCAGCGCAGCGTCGGCCTTGAAGCGCCGCCGCGGCGACGGTTGGATGATTCAGCGGTAAAATGCCGCGCATGCGCACCACCCTGACTCAGGCGCCCGACCCAGCCGAGGTCGAGCCCTGGCGCTGACGACCACACCGCCGATGCCAGCGTGGCGCGAGGTGCGGGTCATTCGTGTCCGCGACGGGCACCGCACCAACGAAGACGACCGCGCCGCCACCGAGGAGCCGCTCGAGATCCGTCTCGACGGCCACCCGTTCGTGGTCACCATGCGGACGCCCGGCGACGACTGCGATCTGGCCGTCGGCTTCCTGCTGTCCGAGCAGGTGATCACCGGGCCGGACGACCTGGCCTCGGTCGACCAGTGCCGCACTCCCGATGGCCAGTTGGGCAACGTCGTCACCGTGACGCTGGCAGGGGCCGCGAGCGGCCGGCTGGCCGGCGTGCTCGAACAGCGACGGCACGTCACGCAGACCTCCGCGTGCGGACTGTGCGGCCGGCAGTCGATCGCCTCGCTGGCCACCGTGGCGCCGCGGATCGAGGCCACCTGGACGATCGCCTCGTCGATCCTCACCGGCCTGCCGGAGAGCCTGCGCCGCCG
>JACDAO010000346.1 GCA_013695405.1 Acidobacteriota bacterium
GTCGACGCCTTCGGAGCGCGCCAGCAGGCGCTCGGCGGCGATGGCCCCGATCGGCCTGCCGTCCGACGGCCGGCCAGCGCTGGCACCGGCGCGGACTGGCTCGACGTACACCAGACGCAGGCCGAGCGCGCCCGGCGCCAGGAACAGGCTCGGTTCGCCGGAGCGGCGGGATTCGGGCACCGGCTGGGGCCGGCCCGCCCAGGCGATGGCGGTGCCGTCTGCAGCGATGACGGTGACGGCGACGTCGCGATCTTCGCCGCGGGTGGCCTGCGCGACCAGATCGAAGAGCGCGCGCGGGTCGCGGGTGCGGGCCTCGAGCGCCGGTGCCAGTCGCGCGTCGACCGCCAGCCGCGTGGTGATGCGTTGCAGGGCGTCGGCGCGGCTGCCGAACTGCGCCCGCACCTCCTGCTCGACCCGGGCCGCGGTGCCCTCGACGTCAGGGCCGAGGCGCCACCACAGCCAGAGCGCGCCGGCCGCGCCCACCAGCAGCATGGCGATCAGGCCGGTGGCCAGCACGCGCGGGCCGAGGCTGCGGGACGAAGGAGACGCCGACGGAACGGGCTGGTGCATGCAGAGGCAGGCGAAGCAGGGCGGCTCGTGAATCTTACCTGCTTCTGCTGGGTCGGGCTGCGCCGGGCCGCGGTTGGTATAGTGGAGCGGAGCGTTCGGACTGCGCTCGCCGTTCATGCGCATCCCTGCACTCAAGCTGCCGATCAAGCGAGGGGCGCTGCTCGCGATCGCCAACTGGCCGGTGGTCGTGCTGCAATTCATCGCCGAGGCGACCTTCAAGATCCTGCTGGCGGTGCCAGTGGTCGGCGGCACCTTTCTGGTGGCCCTGGCACTGAATCAGGACGTCGAGGACGTGCTCGGCGACGAGCTCGACCTCCGCCAGAGCGCCACCGGCGTCGCGGCCTCACTCCTCGAACATCCCGCCGCGCTGGCGAGCTTCCTGGCGGCGATCGTGGTCGTGGTCCTGGGCGGCTCCGCCCTGATGTTCATGCTCAAGGGCGGCACACTGGCGGTGCTGGTCGATGCGCAGCGCCACGCCGGCCCGGTCGAACGGTACCCGGTACGGCTCGCGCTGCTGCGCCGCGCGGCGCGTACCGACGTCGAGGTGTTCCTCGCCGGCACACGGCGGTTGCGCCGGCGCTTTCTACGACTCGGCGCCTTTCTGCTCGTGGTCTACACGCTGTCGGGCGGCCTGTACCTTGCGGTGGTCGTCGCTGGCTATCGTGCGGTTGGCGATGACGGATTCCTGGTCGGCTGGACGGTGATCGCGGCATTGTGCAGCGGCCTGCTGGTGGCCTGGGTCACGTTGGTCAACACCACCTACCTGCTGGTCCAGGTGGTGATGGCCGCGCGCGACCTGTCGGTGCGAGCCGCGGCCGGCGAGGTGTTGCGGTTGCTGCGCGGCGACACCGTCCGGATGCTCGGCATCTTCGCCGTCACCGCCGGCCTGGTCGGCGTGGCGACCTTGGCCTCACTGGTGGCCACCGCCGGCCTCGGCCTGATCTCGTTCGTGCCGTTCGTCGGCCTCACCGTGCTGCCGCTGCAGTTGGTGGCGTGGCTGCTGCGCGGCCTGGTGTTCCAGTATCTCGGCCTCACGTCAGCGGGCGCCTACCTGTCGTTGTACGACCCGCCGATCGGGTCAACGGCCACGACCCGGGTCGGTGAGGTGCCGGCATGACGGTGTACGACGCGCTGTTCTCGCGGAGCGGCGCGCAACTGGCCGGGTCGGCGATTCGCCAGATGGGCATCCTGGCGGCCGGCCGGCCCGACCTGATCTCCTTCGCGCCCGGCTATCCCGACCCCGAGACCTTCGCCTGGGGCGCGTATCGCGACATCGCCGACGACCTGTTCCGGGCCGCCGATCGAGACACCCTGCAATACGGGCCGACCCGGGGCTACGCGCCGCTGATCGAGACGGTGGTGTCACGACTGCGCGACCGCGGCATCGCCTGCAGCGCCGCCGAGGTGCTGCTGACCACCGGCTCGCAGCAGGGGCTGGACCTGTTGACCCGCGTCCTGGTCGACCCGGGCGACGTCGTGCTGGTCGAGTTGCCGACCTTCACTGGCGCGATTGCCGCGTTCCGCAACGCACAGGCCGCACTGGTCGGTGTGCGGCAGGAGGCCGACGGGATCGACCTCGCGCATCTCGACGAGGTGCTGCACGCCCAGCGCGCAGCCGGCCGCCGGGTCAAGTTCCTGTACGTGGTGCCGAACTTCCAGAACCCGACGGGCCTGCTCATGAGCATTGCCAAGCGCCACGCGTTGCTGGCGTGGAGCGCGCGGGAACAGGTGCTGCTGGTCGAAGACGATCCGTACGGCGACCTCTATTTCGAGGACGTCACCAGCGCCGCCGAGACACGCCCGATCAAGGCTGACGACCAGGACGGCTGCGTGGTGTACCTGCAGAGCACGTCCAAGACGCTGGCGCCGTCGTTTCGGACCGCGTGGGTGGTCGGGCCGGCGCCAGTCCTGGCGCGGCTCGACGTCGCCAAGCAGTCGACCGACCTGTGTTCCAGCACGTTGGACCAGCGGATCGTGCAGGAGGCGCTGACGCGGGGCCTGTTCGACACCCAGGTGCCACAGTTGCGCCAGGTCTACGCGCGCAAGCGTGAGGTGATGAGCGCGGCGCTGCAGGCACACGCCGGGGACCTGGTGGGGTGGACGCCGCCGCGCGGTGGGTTCTTTTTGTGGGTAACCGGACCAGACGGCCTCGACACCCGTCGCCTGCTGACGCCGGCGATCGAGCACGGCGTGATCTACGTACCGGGCGCGCCGTTCTTCGTCGACGGCACCGGTGCGGCCACGCTGCGGCTGGCGTTCTCGGCGACGTCAGAGGCGCGAATCGAGGAAGGCATCGGCCGGCTGGCCGGCGTCATGAGGCGGGCGGCGGCGGCGTCAGCGCCATCGCTTCCCCAGGCAACACGGTGAGCGGCGTCGCCGGGAGACCGAAGACGTGCTCGAGTGCGAGCAGGCGGCCGTCGCCGACCGCCACCACCAGGAAATCGCCGGGCAGGGTGCGCCGCGTCACGATCACCGGTTGCCCC
>JACDAO010000363.1 GCA_013695405.1 Acidobacteriota bacterium
ACGGCGAGATCCTGTACTCCAGACGCGTGCGCGGCAACCGCTTCACGCCACCGGTGTACGCCGATGGAGTGTTCACTGTGAAGGTAGGGCGTGATCGGCCCGACGGGACGGTGCTCACCGGTCTGCGAGCCACGCTCGGTGAGGCCCCCGGAGCGACGACGAGGAGGGTCAGGATCTGACCTGTCGCTTACTTGGCTGATCCCTGCTCGACCAGCAGCAACTCCAGTCGCTCGAGTGTGAGCGTGAAGCGTGACGCCGTGTCGTCGCCGTCCGCGCTGATCCACACGGCCGCGGTGTGGACGGGCACGTCGACGTCGACCGAGAGCACGATACGGCCCTGGAGATCAGGGACGGTTACCACGCGCTCGACGATGAGGTCACTGGCGGGGTGCTGACGAGACTGCCCCACCTGCTGAGGCGCGAGACCCACGTTGAAGAAGCGGATGCCCGCGATGCCGAGGTCGGGCGGCGCGAGGTCGAACAGGCGGCGGAGCCACGCCGGAGACATGCGCCGCTCCATCCAGCCCAATGACCGCGTGCCCACTTCGACCAACCCCACCCGCAACACGTAGTCGTCGAACCCCGGCTGTCCCTGCTGGGCTGCCGTGGTGCGCAACTGCCCCTCGAGGCGCCCGTGCGCGCGCAGCCCGCGCACATGCCGCGCCGTGGCCAGCGGATAGACGATGGGCGCGGCCGATCGGTCGACGTCGATTCGCAGGCCGCCTGCGTCGAAACGCACCGCGTGCGCCGGGATCTTGCGATACGTGAGCACTTCCCAGCCGGTGGCACTGGTGAGCGGGATTGCGAGCAACAGGGCTGCGAGCCGGATCATGACGTTTCTGCTCTGTAGGACGCCCCTGTCGAGAAGACGATGCGCAGTGCATCGAATGGCGTGGTCGAGTCGGGTTGCCGATGAATTCGCAGTAGCGGCCCGGTCAAACCTTGAGAGACCGGAGACATCAATGCCTGAACTGGTCCCGGCCCATGAACTCGCCGCCAAGGCGAGCAAGCCCTACCCCAACGACAGCGACGACTACCGAAAGGCGCGGACGGCCCTGATCGAAGACGAGATCGAGTTGCGGCGACAGATTCAGCGAGTCGCCGCGAAGCGTCGTGCGCTACCGCTCGGCGGTGAGGCGCGCGACTACCGATTTCTGAACGAGGACGGTAAGGAGGTCGGTCTCGCCGACCTGTTCGGCTCCGCATCTGGCACCGGAGCCGATCCCGTTGAGGAACATCCTCGACATGACCCCGGGCGGGCGCGGCACCGACTGGTACCCGAATCGAATACACCGAGAAGCGCTGAAGCCGCCTAGCGGGCGACCGGTGGCCTTGGCAGGCTCGAGTGGCGACTGACCACCTGCCACGTGCCCTGCCGCCTCGCCCAGACATCGGTGACGAGAAAATTCAGCTTTCCGCCCTCTTGAGTGAGACTCTTGGGCGGGAATGTCGCGGAGAGCACCAGCTGCACGACTGCGGTCTCGCCGACCCTGGTGACCTTGACGTGGCGAACCTCGTGTTTCGGCCACGGCCGCGCAACGGCCAGCCGGAGCCATGAGGCCCGATCACTGGTGAAGTCGTCTACGGTGGAACCGACGCCGACAATGCTGAATTCCGGGGCCAACAGTGATTCGAGCGCGGCCTGATCCTTGGCTGCGAGCGCATCCATCCACTGCAGTTCCAGGCGCGTGAACGCGGCCACGTCGTCGCCTGGCGCGGCTGGCTGCGCCGTGACCACGAACGCCGCCATCACGAGGGTTCTCAGGACCGGGACCATTTCGAAGGGCATGACTGTTCGAACGCGTCGCCGGTAACAATCGAACGACGACCGGAAGCGGCGCGAACGTGCACTGGCCCGGCCTGTGCCCTCGTGGCACCGGACGCTGCCGCTGACGGCGGTGACGGGCGCGGTCGGGTGCCCTGCGTCACCCGTCCAGTGCCCGACGTGACTGCTTGTCGATCAGTGGCTCGTTCAGGAAGCGGATCAGCGGCAGCAGCGCCTTGGTCGTCGAGACCAGCTGCGCGTAGAAGTCCGGGCGCACGGCGAACTCGGCCGGCTCCTCGCGGGCGCCGAGCCACTGCTTGTACATCAGGTAGTCGGCGGCGGGATGGTCGGCCGGAAAGCCGCGCGGTACACGCGTGAGCCGATCGCCCTTCAGCCCGCCGATCGCCGCGAACGCCTTGGCGTGGACGATGCGGTGCAGGCGCGCCCGGTTGGCGGCGATGTGCTCGCGAATCGCCAGCAACTGTGTCCGGTCTGGTGCGTAGACACCGCCGCCAATCCACACCGAGGTCGGCGCAACCTCGAAGTACAGGCCCGCCCCGCGCATCCGGCCGAGCACGCGATTGGGAAACACCGCGGCGACGTTTGTCTTGAGCGGCGACTTGTCCTCGCTGAAGCGCGTGTCGCGCCACGGCCTGAACAGCGAGACCTTGGGATCGGCCACCAGGTCCGGGGCGAACGTGGCGAAGTCCGCACGCAGGTGCTCGACAATGGCGGTGATCGGCGCCCGGACGTGACGCTCGTAGTCGTCGCGGCGCGCGTGGAACCAGGCGCGGTCGTTGTTCCGCTTGAGGGCGCGCAGGAAGGCCAGCGATTTCGGGGAGAAGCCCGGTGCGGACGGCATGCGCCATCGTACCAAGCGATCGCGACGGACTCTGCGCGCCCCCGCGCAGGGACGAGCCGGCTGCGCGGCAATCTGAGGAAGCAGACACCTGCCCCAGGCGTCAGAGCCGCGCGCTCGGGAGGCGCTCCGCGCGGTAGCCACCGCGGCGT
>JACDAO010000373.1 GCA_013695405.1 Acidobacteriota bacterium
AGCACGAGCGTGCTCGAGGGGAACGCCTTCGCCTCGTTCCTGCTCGGCGCGCCGAGCGGGGGCACTGTGGATATCAACCCCGCGCCGCTTTACCAATGGTTGTACGTGGCGCCGTGGATCCAGGACGACTGGAAGATCAACGACAGGCTGACCCTGAACCTCGGCTTCCGGTGGGACGTCAATGGCGCGGTCAGGGAGGCCGACAACCAGCTGAACAACGTGTTCGATCCGACCATCGTCAATCCGGTGTCGGCTCGCGTCGGTCAGCCGGTCATGGGCGGTCTCACGTTCGCCGGTGTCAACGGCGCGCCGGAACAGCCATGGAGACTGGACAAGAACAACGTCCAGGGTCGTATTGGCGCCGCCTACTCGCTCAATGACAAGACCGTGCTGCGCGGTGGGTGGGGCAAATACTTCCTCAACCCGACCAACCAGGGGTACAACGCCGGATTCAGCAACAGCACACCCCTGATCGCGTCCAACGACGGCAACCGTACGCCGACCTACGGTCTGTCCAACCCGTGGCCGGCGGGCATCCAGGCCGCCCCAGGCAACTCCCTGGGCGCGCTCACCTTCCTCGGTCGCAACCCGAGCTTCGCCAATCCTGACTTCGTCGTGCCGAGCGTCCACCAGTTCTCGCTGGGCTTCCAGCGCGAGTTGCCCTGGCGCATCTCGCTCGACGTCACGTACGCTGGCAGCCGGAGTAACGACATCGAGGGCAACTTCGGCGGATACAACGAGCCGTCGGCGGAGTTCCAGGCGCGGTGCGACGTGACGCTCGGTGGCAGCCGCACATTGTGCGACCAGCAGGTGCCGAACCCGTACTTCGGCGTCCGAGGATTCGAGGGGACGAACCGTTTCACGGCCGCCAATCTCTCGCGCTTCGAGCTGGCGCGGCCGTACAACGCGTTCGGGGGCTTCAACCAGAACCAGCAGAATCTTGGCACCATGCAGTACGACTCGCTGCAGTTCGTGGCCAACAAGCGGTGGGCGAAAGGCGTGACCATCAACGTCGGCTACACGTTTGTACCGCGATGGACCGAAGAGGGAGCCAACACCTCGGGGGGCAACATCGGCAACGCCTACGTGGACGAGGTGGCATTCCTCCGCCACAGCGGGCCGTACTACTCTCACCGCGAGCACCGGGTCGTGGCCACGGGGGTGTGGGAACTGCCGTGGTACCGCGGTGAGAAGAGTATCGCGGGCTACCTGCTCGGCGGCTGGTCCCTTGCCCCGGCCTTCATCTACCAGACCGGCCAGCCCTGGGAGATGCCCGGCAACGTCGATCTCGCACCGGGCGTCGACCTCGCCGACATCGCGCTCGCGGGAGAGAAGGATGGCCAGTTCATCTACGGCGTGAAGCCGTGTGTGGGTCAGCGCAACGCGACGACCGGGCAATATGATCTGCTGTCGGTGTCGACGGCGTACGGCTGCACGCAGCCGTATTTCCTGGTGCGCGAGGCGTTCCAGCGCCGCACCGCGATGTTCCGCTACGACGAGTTCCGCCGACCGGGATACTGGCAGGTCGACGTGAACATCGCCAAGACGACGCAGATCACCAACGGCATCCGGTTCCAGTTCCGGTTCGAGGCCTTCAACCTGTTCAACAGCCCGATGTATGACGAGCGGAACTACAACCAGACCACGACGTCGGCCGACTTCGGCCGAATCAATCGCAACGTCACGGGGCAGTCGAACTTCCAGCGGTTCATCCAGCTCGGGTTCCGGCTGATCTTCTAGACATCCCGACGGCGTGTTCGTTCGCATCATGCGCATGGGCCTGGGAAAGGTCCCCGGGCCCATGGCGTTTCTGCTGCTTGCTGGCGCCCTCGCGGCCGCCCATTCTTCCACGACGATCCATCGTCCCACCTGGGACGAACTGGCGCTCGTTCAGCCGTACCTGACGGCCCGAGGGATCTCGGCCGCCACCCTCGCTCGTCTCCTCGCACGGACGCAGGCCGCGCACGCGGCGCGGGTGCGCGAGGGCGACCTCGATCACCTCGTGTTCTACATGCTGCAGTCCACGCGATTCACGCCCCGCCCGCCCATCGAGCCAGCACTGAGCGCGAAGGCGCTCGTGGAAGGCCTCGAGCCCGAGCCGCGCGCCGCCTTCCTGACGGGAGCCACGAGCCGCGACGTCACAGTGCCGCCGGCCGTCCAGATGCGCATCACGGACCTCATGTCGTCCTTCGAACGGCCGTCGCGCGACGAGCGCAGCGTGTTCTTCTCGCAGCTGGTACAGGCCGCGTTTCCCGAGGGGCCCGGCCTCGCGGCCGCGGTCGGGCGCGAGTACGTGCGCACGATGCGGTTCATCTACCGGAAGGAGTTCCTGGCGCCTCGGGGCGCGCCCGGGTCCGCGGCGGTCCACGACCTCTACCGTGAGCGAGGCCTCAGCACCGACACCGCCGTCGAGTCTGGTTTCGTCATTCACACGGGACTCGCCGTGCTGAATGCGCTCGAGCCCGAGCGGCGCGTGCGCCGCGTGCTGGTCGTCGGGCCAGGCCTCGATCTCGCGCCGAGAACCGGGTTTCTCGAGGAGTCGCCGCCCCAGAGCTATCAGCCGTGGGCGGTGATGGACGCGCTGGTGTCGCTCGGCCTGTCACGGCTCGACGATCTATCGGTCGTCGCCGCCGACATCAACCCGCGAGTGGTGGCCCACCTGCGCCAGGTTCGCAAGGCCCCGCCGTCCTTGTGGCTCGCGAGTGCGCTGGCCGACGATGCGGCCGTGGTGGTGGCGCCCGACTATCGCGACTACTTCGCGCAACTCGGTCGCGCCATCGGTGCTGACGCGCCGGCGTCCGGATTGCGCAAGGTGGTCCGCGTCGGCGCCCCGTCAGCGCGGGCTCTCGCCGCAGCGGAGACACTGGACATCGTCACCGAGCGCCTCGCGGGGCCGGGTTTCGATCTCGTCATCGCCACGAACATCTTCCCCTATTTCGACGACCTCGAACTGGCGCTGGCGATGAGCAACATCGCCTCCATGACGGTGCCGGGCGGCGCGCTGCTGCACAACGAGGGGCGTCCGGTGCTCGGTGAGATCACGACCGCCGTGTGTCTGCCGTTCGAGCAGTCGCGGCATGTCACGATCGCGACGGTACGCGGCACGACCGCCCCCCTCGCCGACGTCGTCTTCCTGCATCGTAAGGCGACACGGAGGTGAGGCGGTCACTCGCGGCGACCGCCCGACCGCGCTCGGCGCGTGCACCGATGTGGATGCCCTTGGGGGCGACGTGGCACGGTCAGAAAGACCTACTCGCTGCGCAAGGCGCGGGCGGCGTCGACGCGGCCCGCCCGCCATGCCGGCAGAGCAGACGCGATCACCCCGACGACCAAGAACACCAGGACTGTCGTCGTGAACACGACCGTGTCGTGCGGCGGCACGTCGAAGAGCACGCGTCGCAGCGAGAGAGTGCCGGCGAAGGCCACGACCACGCCCAGTACGAGTCCCCCCGCCACTAGTGTCTCGTATCTGAAGTCATGTT
>JACDAO010000381.1 GCA_013695405.1 Acidobacteriota bacterium
AGCACGAACGGCACATCGGTCGTCGCCAGCGTGCCGTCCACGCCAAGTAGGACGTTCAGCCAAGACGGGGCACGTGGGGGAGAGGTTTGCCACGGTGCCCAGCGCCCGAGCACCAGCAACAATCCCACGCCGAGGATCGCCGCAATCGCCCACGGGAGCGCGCGCGCCCACGCGGGGCGGCGTCGTCTGTCGGTGTCGGCTGTCCACTGAACGGCGGACGCCATGCCTTCCTGCACAATCCCCTGCAACTGCAGCTGGACGTCATGCATGTTCGCCCAACGCTCGTCGCGATGCTTTTTCATGCACGTCCGAATGACGCGGTCCAGGGACAGCGGCGTCGGGGGCTGCGTCACGATTGCTGGCGGCGGTGTCGCCGAGAGGGTCGCCGCGATCACGCTTGCCTGACTGTCTCCATCGAAAGCCTTGCGGCCCGCCACCATCTCGTACAGCACCGCGCCGAATGAAAAGATGTCGGCGCGCGCGTCTACGTCCTTGCCTTCCAGCTGTTCGGGCGCCATGTACTGGAGCGTGCCCAGAATGACACCGGAACCCGTCCCGCCAGGGGCTGCGCCGGCCAGGTCCAACGGCGGTCCGGACCCGCCTGGGGATCGAAGACGCGCCAGCCCGAAGTCCAGCAGCTTGACGCCGCTTGCCGTCAGCATGACGTTGCCGGGCTTCAAGTCGCGGTGGACGATGCCGCTGACGTGCGCGGCGGCGAGCGCTTCGGCGATTTCGATGGCCGTGCGGATGGCCTCATCGAGCGGCAAGGCCATGCGACCGAGGCGGGCCGCCAGCGTCTCACCTTGGAGGTACTCCATCACGAGGAAGTCGAGGCCATCCTGATGCCCGATGTCGTGGAGGGCACAGATACGCGGATGCGACAGGCGCGCGATGGCGCGCGCCTCGTAGGTGAACCGGGCCCGGCCTCTGGGATCCGCAGCCGCGGCTGGCGATATCACCTTGATGGCCACATGGCGATCGAGCCGCATGTCCCTGGCTCGGTAGACCTCGCCCATGCCACCGGCGCCGATGAAGCTCTCGACGGCGAACGCCCCGAGCCGTGTGCCCGGAGCGAGCGCAGGCGACGCCGGCTCCGTCGCGTCCAGCTGTGTTCGGTCCGCCAGCGACCGGCGGCTCGAGAGAAACCCTCGAGCGCCCTTGTGCGCCGCCAGCAGCGATTCGACCTCGTCGCGCAGCTGCGGATCGTCCTGGCACTCGTCCGCGAGCACACCGGCCCACTCGCCTTCGGGTCGTGCCACCGCGGCGTCGAATATCGTGAAGACGCGTTCAGCCCGGTTCATGAGCATGCCCAGACCCTGGAGCGACCGGCTGGGACTGAAGCTCCCTGAACAACCACGCGCGAGCGCGCATCCAGTTCCGCTTGACGGTCGCCGACGACACCGCGAGCGACTCAGCGGTCTCTTCCACCGTGAGCCCGCCGAAGTACCGCAGCACGACGAGGTCTGACAGTCGCTGGTCGATGGCGGCAAGCCTGTCGAGTGCGCGGTCCAGATCGAGCAGGTCGACAGCGCGGGGCTGCGTCGCGCCATCGGTGTCGGAGATCGTCACCCTCCAATCAGCGCCGCTGCGCTTTGCCGCGGCGTGTGCGCGCGCGTGATCGACCAGCACCTGCCGCATCACCCGCGCAGCGACCGCGAAGAAGTGCGCGCGGTTCTGCCAGTGCACGCGTCGCAGATCGACCAGCCGCACGTACGCTTCGTGGACGAGGGCCGTGGGGGCCAGCGAGTGGCCGGGACGCTCCGCGCGCAGCCGCCGCCGCGCGACCGCTCGGAGGTCGTCGTAGATCGCCCGCATCAGGCGGTCGTCGGCCTCTCGATCCCCCTGCGCCCACGCCGCCAGCATGCCCGTGACACGGCTCCGATTTGCCGCACTCATGCTTTGGTCGATTCTACGCCGGGCCGCCGCCTCCGGCCACCGGTGAGCTCCTTTCGAGCCACTTTACGCTTCTGGTCTGTGCCGCGTACATCGGACCTCCACCGGTCGGACGCCGCGGCGCCGCGCACCGACGTGCTGGCCGCAAGGCTGGTGAAGTCCATTGCGCGTTCGAGCCGTTCAAGCGCCAGACAATCGAGGGAGAGACCACATGGAGAATCGCATGGTGAGTCGGCCCAGCCGGCTGTGGAAGTTACTCGGTGTGCTCGGGTCGACTGCCGCCGCGGCCGTGGCGTTGCAGGTGACTGCCGAGGGAGCAGCGTCGGGTAGCGGCTCGGAACACGTGACGACGAGTCCTGCGTACTGGTTCTGGGATTCGGACACCGTGGCGGGAAGTTCCAAGCTCGTCAGAAGCCAGAAGGGCGTGAGCTTCACGTACAAGACCTCGAACCTGACGCCCGGCCACGTGGTCACCGTCTGGGTCGTGGTGTTCAACAATCCGGAACTCTGCGCGACCACGCCGTGCACACCCGCGGACGTGGGCAACCCCGATAATCCAGGCGTGCAGAGCGACTTTCTGTACGGAGGCGGTCACATCATCGGTGGCAGTGGGCGCGGCAACTTCGGCGGCCATCTGCGGGTAGGTGACACGTCGGGGTCCGGGCTGGCTGAAGTCGGGGGGACGGCCGTAGGACTGCTCAACCCCGAGACTGCGGAGATCCATCTGGCGCTTCACAGTCATGGACCAATGGTTCCCGGGCAGATCCTCAAGGAGCAGTTGACGACGTTCCTGGGCGGGTGCCAGACGTTCCTGGGGCCGGACGGCCTGGCAGACGGGCCGGAAGACATGCCGGTCGCCGTCGGCGAGTGCTCTACGTTCCAGGGGTCGATTCACCAGCCATGACATCGCGGGAAGGGAGCATCGAGTCGTGACGAGACCAGACAGACTCAGAATCGCCTGGATCGCGTCGATCGTTGTCGTGTTCGGTGTCGCGCCGGGAGCCCGGCGCGCCACCGCGGCGGCAAGTGACAACGTGGTCCTGCAGTGGAACCAGCGGATGCTGCAGGCCGTCGGCAACACGCGCTTTGCGCCGATGCTCACGGCCCGTGCGCTGGCCATCACGCATACCTGCATGTACGACGCGTGGGCCGCGTACGATACGGTAGCCGACGGCGTCTACTGGACGCGTGACATGCGCCAGCCCGCAGCCGAGCACACCCAGGCCGCCAGGGCGGAGGCCATCAGCGCCGCGGCACACCTGGCGCTCGTCGATCTGTTTCCATCTCAGGCCTCGCTGTTCGACATGCTGCTGTCGTCGCTCGAGCACTCGACGCCGGGCATTCCCGGGATGATTGGCAAGGAAGCCTGCCAGGCGGTGCTCGACAGCCGACGGCAGGACGGGTCCAATCAGTCAGAAGACCTGTATCCCGGCAGTTACTCCGACTACACGGGCTACATGCCCGTGAACACCGTGGACGCCAACCTGGACCCGAACCGGTGGCAGCCGCTCATGACGCCCTCTGGCGCGCAGCAGTTCCTCGCTCCGCACTGGGGACGCGTCCAGTCATTCGCCCTCACATCGTTCGACGAGCTACGGCCCGAGCCGCCGCCACTCTACCCGCACGGCACCTACATCAAGGAGGCGAACCAGATTCTTCACGCCAGCGCCAGACTTGGCGATCGCTCGAAGATGATCGCGGAATACTGGAGCGATGGACCTGCCTCGGTGACGCCGCCCGGGCACTGGAACCTGTTTGCGCAGGCCGTGTCCCGGCGCGACGGGCACACGCTGGACGAGGACGTGAAGATGTTCTTTGCGTTGGGAAACGCGGTGCTCGATGCCAGCATCGCGGTTTGGGACTGCAAACGCCTGTACGACTACGCACGGCCGGTGACGGCGATCCGATTTCTGTACGGCGGACAGCCTGTTCGCGCGTGGGGCGGTCCACGGCTCGGAACCAGGATCATCGACGGGGAGCAGTTCCGCAGCTACATTCCTACGCCGCCGTTTGCCGAGTACGTATCCGGTCACAGTGCGTTCAGCGCAGCCAGTGCCGAAGTGCTGGCAGCCTTCACGGGCAGCGATCTGCTGGGGCTCTCGGTCACGTTCCCCCCCGGCAGTTCGATGATCGAGCCCGGGCTCACGCCCGCCGCGCCGGTCACGCTCACGTGGCGAACATTCTCCGCCGCGGCCGACGAGGCTGGCATGTCCCGCCGCATGGGCGGGATCCACTTCGAGAGTGGCGATCTGGCTGCACGCGTCCTGGGTCGCCAGGTCGGCAGCCTGGTATGGAAGGCGTCGCGGCAGTACTTCGATGGCACCGCCCGTGCCTGGTGAGCAGTCACGAACGTGTCTCCACTGCAGACGGCAGCGAGCAGCCGCCGCCATCCTGTGTGACGATTTCAACAATTGAGATGGTGCGCCCGGAGGGACTCGAACCCCCGACCTGCGGCTTCGAAGGCCGACGCTCTATCCAGCTGAGCTACAGGCGCGCTGTGGCAGACCGGCGCAGGATAGCACGCAGGGCCGAAGGATTGTGCTCCGCTCCCTCTCACTCGAGAAGCGGCTGGCCAGCCAGACGGTGTAGCCATGTGACCACGGCCGACGTCATCGCGGGTGTCGCGCCGGTGAACCGGTGGTCCACGCCGGGCAGCACCACCAACTCGGCGCGCGCGCCGGCCGCGCAACACGCATCGTCCGAGTCCGCAAGCGGCACCAGTTCGTCCGCGTCGCCATGCACGAGCAGCCATGGCACCCTGATGCGGCCTGCCTGGGCCGTCAGCGACCCGAGCCGCGCCGCATCCTCGTCCAGCGCCGTGTTCCACGGACACCCCGGCTTGTCGAGCATCAGGTCGCCGGGCGCGAGATGCCCGAACTGGCGCTGCATGAACGCCTCGACGTGG
>JACDAO010000399.1 GCA_013695405.1 Acidobacteriota bacterium
TCTGCGAGCCTTCGCGAGGGCGCTCGGGATTTCCGAGGACCGCCTGCGCGGGTGAGCCAGGTTGGTGTGTCGCGGGCCCGCCGATCGCACCGGCTGTGCTGGCCCGCCGAGGGCATGCCGGGTATTCTGAGAAGTCTCGCGCGCGCCGATGTCCGGTTCCTCCGCATCCTCCCTCTCCCTCCGCTTTCTGTTCAAGGACGCCATCGCGGCGACCGGGCTGGCGACCTCCGCCTCGCGGCTGGCCGGGCTGTCGCCCGCGGCCAAGGCCCTGGCGGTGGCCGGCGCCTCGCAGACCGGGCCCTGCGTGGTGGTCGTGGCGGCCGACAAGGACATCGAGCCGTTCGTCAGCGACGCCAGGTTCTTTCTCGGCAGCCTCGAAGGGCTTGGCGGCGCGACGCTCGACCGCGGCGTGCTGGCGCTGCCGTCGCTCGAGGTCGACCCGTATCGCGGCCTGGTGCCGCATTTCGACGTCGCCTCGGCCCGTGCCCGTGCCCTCCATGCCCTCGCCGCCGGCCATGCCCGCATCGTCGTCACCTCGGCCGGCGCGCTGCTGCCGCGGCTGCCGGCGCCGGAGACGCTGATTGCGTCAGCGCTGGAGCTCAAGCCCGGCGACGACATCGACCTGATGGAACTGGCCGAGATCCTCGTGCGAGCCGGCTTCACGCGCGAGGATCCGGTCGATCAGCACGGTGAGTTCTCGGTGCGCGGCGGCGTGGCCGACATCTTCCCGGCGGGCGATCGGCTGCCGGTTCGCCTCGAGTTCGTCGGCGACACGATCGAGTCCATCCGCCAGTTCGACCCGGCGACCCAACGTTCGGTGGCTGCGCTCGATCAGGTCACCGTGACGCCGGTGCGCGAGCGTTCGGACACGCTCGAAGGGCGCGAGGCGGAGCTGCCGGCCACCTTCTTCACGTATCTCGGACGATCGGCGCGGCTGCGGCTGTTCGTGTCCGAGTACGACCAGGTCCGCGAAGCGGGCGACCGCCGCTTCTCGACGCTGCTGGACAGCTACCAGGATGCACTGGCGCGCGACGAGCGCCCGACGCCGCCGGGACGGCTGATGCTGCCCTGGCCGGACGCACTGTCGATGCTGCCGTCGGCGACACGCCTCGAAACGTTTGCCACCGACGATGACGAGGCGGCCGGGCAGAAGCGCCAGGTGTCGTGTCAGCCGGTGCCGACCTTTCACGGACGGGTGCCGGACTGGGTCGGCGAGTTGCGGCAGGCGCGCGAACAGGGCGAGACGGCGGTGTTCGTCGCCGAGACCTCCGGCCGCTCCGAACGGGTCATCGAGATCCTGCGCGACTACGGCGTGGTCGCGGTCGACATCAGCACGGCGGAAGTGACGTCGGGCAGCGCGCTGCTGGTCACCACCGGGCTGTTGACCCAGGGGTTCCGGTTGCCCGCCGCAAAGGTCCGGCTCTATGCCGAGACCGACATCTTCGACGAGGATCGGGTCGGCCATCAGCGCCGACGATCAGCGGTCAAGGCCTTCCTCTCGGACTTCCGCGATCTCAAGGTCGGCGACCTGGTGGTGCACGCCGACAACGGCATCGGCGTGTTCGTCGGGCTCAAGCAGATTGCCGTCGGCCACCAGACGCGTGAGTTCATGGAACTGCGCTACGCCGGCGACGACAAGCTGTTCGTGCCGGTCGACCGCCTCGACCTGGTGCAGAAGTACTCCGGTGGCGCCAAGCCGACGCTGGATCGGCTCGGCGGCGCCACCTGGGAAAAGGCCAAGTCGCGCGTCAAGAAGGCGATGCGCGACATGGCCGACGAGCTGCTCAAGCTCTACGCGGCGCGCAAGGCGGTGCAAGGCCACGTGTTTCCAGCCGACACGCACTGGCAGGAGGAGTTCGAGGGCGCGTTCCCGTACGAGCTCACGCCCGACCAGGCCAATGCGGTCGTCGACATCAAGCGTGACATGGAGTCGAGCACGCCGATGGACCGGCTGCTGTGCGGCGACGTCGGCTTCGGCAAGACCGAAGTCGCGATGCGCGCGGGCTTCAAGGCGGTCATGGACGGCAAGCAGGTGGCGGTGCTGGCGCCGACCACGGTGCTGGCGCTCCAGCACCTCAAGACGCTGCGCACCCGATTCGCAGCGTTCCCGGTGCGGATCGACATGATCAGCCGCTTCCGCAACAAGGCCGAACAAGCCGAGACGCTCAGGTTGCTGCACGAGGGTCGCCTCGACATCATCGTCGGCACCCACCGGCTACTCAGCAAGGACGTGCAGTTTCGCGATCTCGGCCTGCTGGTGGTCGACGAGGAGCAGCGCTTCGGTGTCACCCACAAGGAGCGCATCAAGCAGATGCGCAAGCGCGTTGACGTATTGACGATGAGTGCAACGCCGATTCCGCGGACGCTCAACATGTCGCTGGTCGGGATTCGCGACATGTCGGTGATCGAGACCGCGCCGCACGACCGCCAGGCGGTGCAGACCGCGGTGGTGCCGTTCGAGCCCCAGACGATAGCGACCGCGATCGGCAAGGAACTCGAGCGCGGCGGACAGGTCTACTTCGTGCACAACCGGGTCGAGTCGATTCATTCGATGGCCGGCCTGCTGCATCGGGTCGTGCCCAACGCGCGGATCGGCATCGGGCACGGGCAGATGGGCGAGGACGCACTCGAGAAGGTAATGGTGGATTTCATCGAGCGCCGCTACGACGTGCTGCTGGCGACGACGATCATCGAGAACGGGCTCGACATCCCCAACGCCAACACGATCATCATCAATCGAGCCGACCGTTACGGGCTCGCGCAGCTGTACCAGCTGCGCGGGCGGGTCGGTCGCTCGGACCGGCGAGCCTACGCGTTCCTGCTGGTGCCGCCGGCGGCGTCGCTGTCGGCAATCGCGCGCAAGCGCCTGGCGGCGATAAAGGAGTTCAGCGAGCTCGGGAGCGGTTTCCGGGTCGCGGCCCTGGACCTCGAGATCCGCGGCGCCGGCAACCTGCTCGGCGGCCAGCAGACCGGACACATCGAAGCGATCGGCTTCGAGATGTACACCAAGCTGCTCGAGGAGACCATTCGCGAGCTCAAAGGCGAGGATCTCGAGGACGACCGGCGCGCCTCGGTCAATCTCGGCGTCGAGTTCCGGATCGAGGAGTCGTACGTCCCGGACACCAATCAGCGGCTCGGCATCTATCGCCAGGTGGCCCAGGCGCGGACCAACGGCGAGGTCGATCGCGTGCTCGACGACTTGCGCGACCGCTATGGTCCGGTGCCCGCATCGGTGCTGAACCTGGCCGAGTACGCGCGGATTCGCGTCGCCGCGGATCAGCTCAAGCTCGATGCGATCGATCGCGAGGGCAAGACGATCGTCTTCAAGTTCCGCGACTCGTCGCCGGTCGACCCCCAGCGCCTGCTGGCGGTAGTCTCGCGTCGACCGGACCTGCGGCTGGTGCCACCGGGCAGTCTGAAACTGGATCTGGCGCCGCCGCTGGTCGCGCCGACGTTGGCGCCGCCGCCTCGCCCGGGTGTCCGGCCGCTGGCACAGGGCGGCTCGCGCGGCCCGTCGTGGTGGACGGTCCGGGCCACCGCCGGCGACGTCACCCCCGGGTTCACGAAGGCCGACGTGCTCAAGCCGATGCCCGAGGAGCCACGCGCCTCGGACGGATTGTTCGAGCGGGTGGCAGGGGTGATGGCCGAGCTGAGCGATTCATTGGGGTAGGCGCCGGTCCGCGGAGGCGCCGGACTTGGCGTAGGCGCCGGCCTGGCGTAGGCGGCGGCTTTGTCCGGCGCACCCCGCGGCGGTCGGACAAGTCCGACCGCTACGTCCGGCCCACACGCCGACCGCTACGGCCGGACCCGTCCGGTGGCGCACGGCTCTCGTCCAAAGAGGTTGGCAGTACGATAGAGTTTCTGGGCACACTTATGACAAACAAACTCGCGGCGGTACTCGTCGTGTGCGGACTGGCCGTCGCCGGCC
>JACDAO010000435.1 GCA_013695405.1 Acidobacteriota bacterium
CACCTCGATCGCGGCGGCGACGAACCTGCGGCCGACCGCTACACCGCCGGCCCCGAGCCGGTGTTCGGACCGAGCGGCGCGGTCGCCCTGTACCGTCGGGCGATGCTCGACGACATCGCCTTCCGCGGCGAGGTGTTCGACGAGGCCTTCTTCGCCTATCGCGAGGACGCCGATCTGGCCTGGCGCGCGCAATGGCGCGGCTGGTCCAGCCTCTATGTGCCGAAGGGGATCGCCTGGCATCGTCGCAGAGTCACCCCCACCCGCCGATCTGCACTGCCCGCAGCGATAAACCGATACTCGGTCAGGAACCGATTCCTGTTACGGCTCAAGAACCAGTCGGCGGCGCTGGCCTGGCGATTCGCGGCCCCTGCGCTCGCCCGCGACCTGCTGGTGGTCGGGTACGTGCTGGGCCGTGAATGGACGTCGATCCCTGGGCTGATCGACGTGCTGCGGCTGCTGCCGTCGACACTCGCCAAGCGCCGCCACATCCAGCGTGGCCGCGCCGTGTCGAGCGCGCAGATGGCGCGCTGGTTCGAAGCCAAGCCCGACCGCACAGGCTAGTTGTCCCGGACGACGAGCTGGCAGACAATGGAGGCGCGTGACTGCGATCGGCCGAGCCCGTGACGGCGCCCAGCGGGGCCAGGCGTGATTGCTGCGCGAGCCCGTCTGCTCAATGGCACCTACGTGGTCAGCGACCTGCTGGCCACGACGCTGGCGCTCGGCCTCGCGTACACGTTGCGCGGCGTCGTCCCCGGCGACAGCATGCCCTTCCTGTCGGGTTCGCTGCCGCCGTTTGCCTGGTACCTGCCGGTCCTGGCGCTGGTGCTGCTGCTGTGGCCGCTGGTGTTCTACACGCTCGGCCTGTACGGGCGTCACGGACGCACGCTCGACAGCGAAACCTCGGTGGTGCTCACCGGCATCGTGGTGGCCGGACTGCTGCTGATCGCCGTCATCTTCACGGCGCGGCTCTCCTTCATCAGCCGGCCGGTCGTCGTCGCCTTCCTGCTGTTCGACTTCGTGTTCGTGGTCGGCCTGCGCCGGCTGGTGCGCGCGCTGCTGGTGCAGGGCGGCACCCCTCGGCGCGTGCTGGTGGCCGGTGGACGCGATCAGGTGCGAGCCGCGGCGGCGCTGGTCGATGGCCACCGTGACTGGGGCCTCGAAGTCGGCGGCATCGTCACCGACGGCCGCTGGCAGGGTGAGGCCGCGGAACGGCACCCCGTATTGGGGTCGTATCGCGACCTGCTGCGGCTGGTCCAGGAACAGCACGCCGCCGAAGTGCTGATCGCCCCGGCCACCGGTCAGCTCGACGATCTGCAGACGATCGACGACGTGATCGGACAGCTCGAGGCGCAGGGCACGGTGGTGCGGCTGGCGATGAACTTCTTGCCGCGGTCGGTCTCGCAACTGAGTTTCGATCAGCTCGGCGACTTCCCGCTGCTGACCTTCTCGGCCGCACCGAGCAACGAGGTGCAACTGGCGGTGCGGCGCGTGGCCGACGTGCTTATCGCGATTTTCCTGCTGGGGCTGCTCAGTCCGGTGTTGCTCGGCATCGCGATCGGCATCGGGTTCACCTCGCCGGGCCCGGTGCTGTTCCGCCAGGCGCGCTGCGGGCTGCACGGGCGTCGCTTCACGTTCCTGAAGTTCCGCACCATGCGCACCGATGCCGAGCGCCTCAAGCCTCTGCTGCAGGCGTTCAACGAGATGGATGGTCCGGCGTTCAAGATGACCAACGACCCCCGCGTCTTCCCGTTCGGGGGGTTCCTGCGCCGCACCAGCCTCGACGAGTTGCCGCAACTGTGGAACATCCTGCGCGGCGACATGAGCTTTGTCGGCCCGCGTCCCTCGGTGGTCGAGGAAGTGAACCAGTACGAGCCGTGGCAGCGACGACGACTCAGCATGAAGCCGGGGCTGACGTGTCTGTGGCAGGTCAGCGGACGGAACGAACTGACCTTCGAGGAGTGGATGCGGCTGGATCTCGAGTACATCGACAACTGGTCGCTGTGGCTCGACGTCAAGATCGCTTTCAAGACGGTGCCCGCCGTGCTGGTCGGCCGCGGCGCCAGATAGTGCCGGTCGACGACCCGGTCGCCCACGCCCACGCGCGGGTGCTCGACGTGCTCGCCGTCGCACCCAGACCGCTGGTGCTCGAAGCCGGCTGCGGCACCCGGTCGCATCTGACCTACCCACCGGCGGCGCGGGTCGTCGGCGTCGACCTGCTCTCCGGGCAACTGCGCCGCAATCACGACACGCGCTTGCGCGCGCAGGGCGATGTCGCAGCCCTGCCGGTGGCCTCGGCGTCGGCCGACGTGGTGGTGTGCTGGGACGTGCTCGAGCACCTGCCGGAGCCGGCGCGGGCGATTGGCGAGATCGCCCGGGTGTTGCAACCCCGTGGACTGGCGGTGCTGGCGCTGCCCCACGTGCTGTCGCTCAAGGGGCTCGTCACGCGGCTGACGCCGTGGCCGGTGCACGTCTGGGTCTATCGGCACCTGCTCGGCGACGCCACCGCCGGCACCGACGCGTCCCATCAGTTTCCGACCACGCTCCGGCTGGCGCTTCGTCCGGCCGGACTGCGGCGCCTGGCCTGCGCACACGGCCTTCGGGTGGAGTCGCTCGCGTTGTACGAAGGGCCGGTGTCACGCCACCTGCGACGGCGGCATCACCTCGCCGACGTGCTGCTCGGCGCAGCCGGTCTCGCCAGCCGCGTGCTCAGCGCCGGCCGCTACGACACGACCCTGTCGGACATGATCGCGGTGCTGGTCCGGGACGGCGACCGATCGTGAGCGCGCTGGCCAAGCGGCTGCGCATCCTCGGTACCCGCGGCATCC
>JACDAO010000446.1 GCA_013695405.1 Acidobacteriota bacterium
CTGCTGACCCATGCGCCGGCCCGGCTGGCGCTGCCGAGCGGGCGCAGCGCGGCGCTGCGCTACGACCAGGACGGCGGCGTCCGGGCGTCGGTCAAGCTGCAGGAATTGTTCGGGCTGGCCGAGACGCCTCGGATCGGGTCGCGGTACGCGCCGGTGGTGTTCGAGTTGCTGGCGCCGAACGGCCGGCCGGTTCAGACCACCAGCGACCTGCGCAGCTTCTGGTCGACCACCTACCAGGACGTGCGCCGCGAACTACGCGCCCGCTACCCGCGGCACCCCTGGCCCGAGGATCCGTGGACCGCGACGCCGACCCACCGCACAATCCGACGATAGGGCCTCGGTGCCGGCGGTGCCCGGGCCTACGCGGCGCGCCGCAGCACGAAGCACTTGAGGTAGTACGACTCGGGCACACCGAGCAGCACCGGATGGTCTCGCGCCTGCATCCGTTTTTCCACTACCACCACCGGCACCGCCGCATCGGACGCGGCCGACACGATGATGCCGCCGAAGGTCCCCTCGTCGACGTGGGTCGAGCAGGTGCAGGTGATCAGGTGGCCGCCCGGCGCCAACAGGCGCAGCGCCCGCAGGTTGATCTCCTTGTAGCCGCTGATGGCCTTGGGCAGCGCGCCCTTGTGCTTGGCGAACGCCGGCGGGTCGAGCACGATCGTGTCGAAGCGGACGTCGGCTCGTTCGAGTTCCCGGAGGTGATCGAAGACGTTGACCTCGAGCGCCTCGACGTTGCCGAAGCCGTGGCGCGCCGCGTTGCGGGCGATCGCCGCCACCGCGTCGGCCGACGCGTCGAGCGCCAGCACCCGATCGACGTGCGGCGCCATCCTCAGGGCGAAGCCGCCGTGGTAGCTGAAAGCGTCGAGGGCGACGCCCCGCGCGTAGCCGGCCGCGGCCTCGTGGTTCTCGCGCTGATCGAGATACAGCCCGGTCTTCTGGCCGTGCCACGGGTCGACCACCTGGGTGATCGGCCCCTGCCGAACCTCGACCTCGGCAGGCACGTCGCCGTACCCCAGCATCACCTCCTGCGTCAGCCCTTCGAGCGCGCGCACCTTCGGATCGTTGCGGAGCAGAATGCCGCGCGGCTGCAGCAGGTCGACCAGCAGCGAGACGATCAGGTCGCGATGCGTGTCGGTGCCCTGCGACAGCGTCTGCACCACCAGCACATCGCCGTAGCGGTCGACGATCAGTGACGGCAACAGATCCGCCTCTCCGTGGACCAACCGCAACGCAGTCGCGTCGATGGCCATCCGGGTCCGCACCTCGATCGCCGCCTGCAGCCGTTGGCGCCACCACTCGGGGGTCACCGGCGTGTCGTCTCGGGTCAGCATCCGCAGCGTAATTTGCGATTCGGTCGACGACAGCGCCCGTCCGAGCAGCCGGCCACGGGCATCGCGCACCTCGACCACCTCACCCCGCTCGGCCTGCAGATCGGTGACGTCGGACCGGTAAATCCACGGATGCCCCGAACGCAGACGGTCGACGCCCTTCCGGGAGAGCACGGCGGTGGCGACGCGGGCGGGCGAGGCGGGGGCTGACATGGCGTGGGGGACCGGCCGGAATCGGGCGGATCCGTATAGTACAATTTGCTGTCATCCGCGTGGCGCTCGGCCCGATTACGACCGCGCCGGCTCCTGACTTCCCCGCCATGTATCAGCAGCTCGCTTCCCTTCTCCTGCGTTCGCTCGCGGACGTCGACCCGGACATCGCCAAGGCCATCGCCGACGAGACCGCCCGGCAGAACCTCGGCCTGGAACTGATCGCGTCGGAGAACTTCGCCAGCCAAGCCGTGCTGCGCGCTGCCGGGTCGGTGATGACCAACAAGTACGCCGAAGGGTACCCGGGCAAGCGGTACTACGGCGGGTGCGAGTTCGTCGACGTCGCCGAGACGCTGGCGATCAGCCGGGCCAAGGCGCTGTTCGGGGCCGAGCACGTCAACGTGCAGCCGCATTCCGGCGCGCAGGCCAACATGTCGGTGTTCCTCTCGTGCCTGAAGCCGGGCGACACCATTCTCGGCATGAACCTGGCCCACGGCGGCCACCTGACCCACGGCCATCCGCTGAACTTCTCCGGCAAGTTCTACACCGTGGTGCCCTACGGCGTGCGTCAGGACGACGAGCGGCTCGACTACGGGGCGATCGAACAGCTTGCCCATCAGCACAAGCCGGCGCTGATCATCGTCGGCGCAAGTGCGTACTCGCGGATCATCGATTTCGAGCGGATCGCGGCGGTGGCTGCCGCGGTCGGCGCGCCGATGATGACCGACATGGCGCACATCGCCGGACTGGTCGCCGGCGGGGTGCACCCAAGCCCGGTTCCGCACAGCGAATACGTCACCACCACCACCCACAAGACGCTCCGTGGTCCGCGCGGCGGCCTGATCCTGACTCGCGCCGCCAATGCCAGGGCGATCGATCGGGCGGTCTTTCCCGGCGTGCAGGGCGGTCCGCTGATGCACATCATCGCGGCCAAGGCGGTCTGCTTCCTTGAGGCGCTCGCGCCGGCCTTCCGCGCCTACCAGGCGCAGGTCGCCGCCAACGCGCGACGGTTGGCTCAGTCCCTGCACACCGAGGGCTTCCGCATCGTCAGCGGTGGCACCGACAACCATCTGATGCTGGTCGACGTGTTCTCCAAGGGCATCACCGGACAGCAGGCCGAGGCCGCGTTGGGGCAGGCAGGGATTACCGTCAACAAGAATGCGATTCCGTTCGACCAGCACCCGCCGATGGTCGCGAGCGGCATCCGGATCGGGACTCCGGCGGTGACCACCCGCGGCATGACCGAAGCGGAGATGGACACCATCGCCGAGCTGATCGCGGCGGCCCTGCGCACGCCCGAGGACAGCGCGGCGCTCGGCCGCGTCCGCGCCGAGGTGGAAGAGCTGTGCCGGACGTTCCCGCTCTACCCGTCCCCGGCCTAGTCGACAGCGTCAGGCGGGTCCTCGACCGCGGCGGCGCGTTGGCGCAGGTGCTCGGCGGCTTCGAGCCGCGCCAGAGCCAGCAGCAGATGGCCGAGGCGGTGGCCCGCACCATCACCCAGGACGGCGTGCTGCTGGCCGAAGCCGGCACGGGCACCGGCAAGACGCTGGCCTATCTGGTGCCGGCCATCCTGTCGGGCCGCAAGGTCCTGGTCTCGACCGGGACGCGCAACCTGCAGCAGCAGCTGATCGACAAGGACATTCCTTTGCTGCAGCGCACGCTCGGGCCGTTCCGGGCGGCGTGCATGAAGGGACGCAACAACTACCTGTGCCTGCACCGCTTCGAGCAGGCACGTCTCGACGACAACCCGCGCGACGACGCCACCCGGGTGGCGATGACCCTGATCGAGCACTGGGCCCAGCGCACGCCGACCGGCGACCGGGCCGAGCTGGCGGACCTGCCAGAGGACCTGCCGTTCTGGCCGTCGATCGCCGCCACCACCGAGAACTGCCTCGGCAGCGAGTGCCCGCGCTTCAGCGACTGCTTCGTCACGCGGATGCGGCAGGAGGCCGCCGACGCCAAGGTCGTGATCGTCAATCACCACCTGCTGTGCGCCGATGCCGCGGTGCGCCGGCATTCGTTCGGCTCGGTGATTCCGGAATGCGAGGTCGCGGTCATCGACGAAGCGCACCAGCTCGAGGACGTCGCCACCCAGTACTTCGGCATCGTCGTCAGCAACTACCGGGTCGAGCAGTTGCTGACCGACGCCGGCATGGTGCGCACCGGTCCGCTGTTCATGGCGCCACTCGAGGCCGACGGCCTGGCGCGGGCGATCGAGGGGTTGGGCACGGCCGCGCGCGGCTTCTTCCTGGACCTGCAGACACGCCGGCCCGGCGTGCGTCAGGGCGGCGACGGCGGCACCGGCACCCTGCTCGACGAACGGCTGCGCGTGACCGGCGACCTGCTGGCCGACGCCGCTGGCGAGAGCGGCTGGCAGCTGCTGCAGGCGTTGACCGCACTCGAGGAGGCGCTGGCGCTGGTCAAGGATCTGCCGGAGGACCTGCGCGCGATCTCGCGCCGCGCCGGCGAGGTCCGCGACGATTTGTCGTTCCTGTTGCGGGCCGAGGGCGAAGAGTTCGTCTACTTCCTGGAGTTGCGTGGCCGCGGCGCCTCGTTGCGGGCGGCGCCGATCGACGTGTCGCGGATCATCCGGGACCTGCTGATCGATCGCGTCCCGGCCCTGGTGCTGACCTCGGCGACGCTGTCGATTGGCGGTTCGTTCGGCTACGTGCGAGCCCGCCTCGGCATCGGCGACGCGCTCGAAGTGCGGGTCCCGTCCGAGTTCGATTACCAGACCCAGGCGCTGGTCTACCTGCCGCGGCGCATGCCGGATCCGCGCACTCGCGAGTACGCGGCGGCGTTCGCCGACGAGGCCGAGCAGGTGCTGACCGCCAGCGAAGGGCGAGCGTTCGTGCTGTTCACGAGCTATGCCGCGCTGCGCGATGCGCACGCCCGGCTGTCGATGCGGCTGCCCTACCCGATGCTGGTGCAGGGCAGCGTGCCGCGCGGTGTGCTGATCGACCAGTTCCGCCGCACTCCGAACGCGGTGCTGTTCGGCACCGCCAGCTTCTGGCAGGGCGTCGACGTGGTGGGCGAGGCCCTCAGCTGCGTGATCATCGACCGGATTCCGTTTGCCTCACCCGGCGACCCGGTGGTGGCGGCACGGATCGAGGCGCTGCAGCGGCGCGGCATCGACGCGTTCGCCGGCTTCCAGGTGCCGCTGGCGATCCTGACCCTGCTGCAAGGCGTCGGACGGTTGATCCGCCACCGCGGCGACCGCGGCGTGATCGCGCTGATGGACCCGCGCCTGCAGTCGATGGGTTACGGCCGCCGGTTCCTCAATGCCCTGCCACCAGCGCCGGTCACCCGTCGACCCGAGGACGTGGTCCGCTTCTTCGCCGCGACCGGCGTCGGAGCCTGAGCGGCTCGCCCGCGCCTTCACTTTGGCTGAGCGCGCGCGCCACTCGCAGCGGCCGACTGGCCGGCGATGAAGGCGTCGACCTGGCGTTCGAGCACAGGCAGGGGCACCGATCCATTGGCAAGGACGGCGTCGTGGAAACGGCGCACGTCGAAGCGCGCGCCGAG
>JACDAO010000492.1 GCA_013695405.1 Acidobacteriota bacterium
GCACTGCTCTGCGAGGCCCCGGCACTCTCGAACATCGACTCCTGCACGACGGCGGGGTTGTCGCCGCGTGGAGAGACCGGGTTCCGGATCGAGCCGAGCGCTGTGCACACAGCGGACGCGACGGCACAGGTCCATGTCTCGCCCGATATCGCGACCTGCGACTCGTGCCTGGCCGAAGTCCTCGACCCATCCAGCCGGCGGTTCGGCTACGCCTTCACCACCTGCGCCAGTTGCGGTCCACGGCTGACGATCATGACGGGCGTCCCCTACGACCGGCAGCGGACGACGATGAAAGCGTTTCCGATGTGCGCCGAGTGCCGGCGTGAGTACGACGACCCGGCCGACCGGCGGTTTCATGCCGAGACGATCGCCTGTCCGGCGTGCGGTCCGCGGCTTGCCCTGGTGCGTGACGGGCGGGCGACCACCAGCGGCAGCCTCGAGCAACTGGCCGAGGCCTTGATCGCTGGCCGGATTGTCGCCGTCAAGGGACTCGGCGGCTACCACCTGGCCTGCGATGCCAACAACGCCGCGGCCGTGGTCGAACTGCGGCGGCGCAAGCATCGCGACGAGAAACCGTTTGCGGTGATGTTCGCGTCGCTCGAGGCCGCGTCCGCCGCCTGCGAGGTGGACGCGGTCGAAGCGCAGGTGCTCGTGTCTCACGCACGTCCGGTCGTGCTGCTCAGGCGCCACGCAGCCATTGGTGGCCTCGCGCCCGTTGCCGACGTCGCGCCCGGGTGCCCTGACATCGGGGCCATGCTGCCGCCCACGCCGCTGCACCATCTGCTCCTGCGCGCCATGGGACGCCCCCTGGTCATGACCAGCGCCAACCAGTCCGACGAGCCGATTGCCTATGACGACGCCGACGCCCTGACGCGGCTGGCGGGACTCGCGGACGTGCTGCTGACGCACGATCGCGCCATTCGCGTGCGCTGCGACGACGGCGTCAGCCGGGTGGTTCGTGGTCGCGAACTGCCAGTACGGCGGTCACGCGGCCATGCGCCCAGGCCGATTCGGCTGCCGGTACCGAGCGAGATGCCGCTGCTGGCCGTCGGCGGTCACATGAAGAACACCTTCGCCTTGTCGCGCGGCGCCGCTGCGTACGTCAGCCACCACATCGGCGACCTCGAGGATCTGCGCGCCTACGAGGCGTTTCGCAGGGACATCCGGCTGTACGAAGCCCTGTTCGGCATCAGCCCTGGCGCGGTCGTGCACGATCTGCATCCCGGGTACGCGTCCACGGGGTACGCCGTGGAGCGCGCGGCCGAGGCTGGCATCCAGGCCATCGCGGTGCAGCACCATCACGCGCATGTGGCGAGTGCCATGGCCGAGCACGGCCTGGTCCACCCGGTGATCGGCGTGGCGTTCGACGGCAGCGGGCACGGCGACGACGGCACGGTGTGGGGAGGAGAGTTCCTGGTCGGTGACGCGTCGGCGATGCACCGCGCGGCGCACCTCCGGCCCGTGGCCTTGCCCGGCGGCGAGCAGGCGGTGCGCGAGCCGTGGCGGATGGCGCTGTCGCACCTGATCGACGCCGGACTGGACCCGGCTCCTGTCTCCGCACGCGTCGGCGCCGAGCGTGTCCGCCTGATCGAGCGGATGATCGCGCGACAGCTGAACACCCCGATGACGTCGAGCGCCGGCCGCCTGTTCGACGCAGTCGCGGCCATTGCCGGGGTCTGCGATCGCGTCACGTTCGAAGGCCAGGCCGCGCTGCGGCTGGAGTGGCTCGCCCGGCAGGCCGAGGCTGGCGAAGACGGCGAGCAGGGCTACGGTCACGAAATAGACGTTGTTGCCGGCCGGCTTGTGATCGATACTCGACCAATCATCAGTGGCGTGACTCAGGACGCGCGCGGCGGGCGCCCCGGGTCGGTCGTCGCCCGGCGTTTTCATTCGGCGCTGGCCCGGGTTGTCGACGACGTCTGCGCCCGTCTCCGGGCGCGCACGGGCATCGACGCGGTCATCTTGACCGGCGGCGTGTTCCTGAACGGCATTCTGGCCGCGGACTGCGAGCGGCGGTTGGCGGCGGCAGGGTTCCGGGTGTACTGCCATCGGGTGGTGCCACCCGGCGACGGTGGCCTCAGTCTCGGACAACTTGCGGTCGCGGCCGCGCGGAGCGCCAGAGCATGTGTCTAGGAATACCTGGCCGGGTGATCGAGACGTGGCGCGAACACGACATCCTGCTCGGGAAGGTCGACTTCAACGGCGTCGTCAAGCGGGTGTGCCTCCACCATGTCCCCGAGGTACAGCCAGGTGAATACGTGATCGTACACGTCGGATTCGCCTTGCAGCGCGTCGACGAGGACGAGGCGCACAAGGTGTTCGAGTTCCTCGAGGGCCTGGACCAGCTGGACGAACTCAAGGTCGAAGAGTCGTGAGATTTCTCGACGAGTACCGCGACGAGGCTGCGGCTCGGAAACTGGTGCGTGCCATCGAGGACGCGACGACCAGACCGTGGACGCTGATGGAGGTGTGTGGCGGCCAGACCCATACCATCGTCAGGTACGGGATCGACGAGCTGCTGCCCAAGGAGATCGAGCTGGTCCACGGTCCCGGCTGCCCGGTGTGCGTGACCGCGCTCGAGACCATCGACCGCGCCCACGCCATCGCCGCCAGGCCCGACGTCATCTTCTGCTCGTTCGGCGACATGCTGCGGGTTCCGGGATCGCACGGCGACCTGCTCCAGCTCAAGTC